>CADCTH010000186.1 GCA_902805495.1 uncultured Actinomycetospora sp. | reverse complement strand
GGCGCGCTCGACGCCGGCCTCGTCCCCGGGCTCCTGCCCGGCGGTGCCGCGGTCGGCGACGGAGACGCCCGCGCGGTGCTGGCGTCGAGCTGGGGGGTCGCGGAGCTGCCGGCCACGCCGGGCCGCGACCTCACCGGCATCCTGCGCGCGGCGGCCGACGGCGAGCTCGCCGGCCTCGTGGTCGGCGGCGTCGAGCTCGACGACCTCCCCGATCCTGCGCTCGCCCGCGCGGCCCTGCGCGAGGCCGACGTCGTCGTCTCGCTCGAGCAGCGCCGCAGCGAGGTGACCGAGTACGCCGACGTCGTGCTGCCGGTGGCCCCGGTGGTGCACAAGGCGGGGACCTTCCGCAACTGGGAGGGCCGCGACCGGCGCTTCGCCACCACGATCGACCCCTCCGGCGGCTCGGCCGGGCGCGTCGGCGGCACCGCGGCGATCACGCTGCCGGACTGCCGCGTGCTCGACACCCTCGCCGTCGAGATGGACGTCGACCTGTTCACCCAGACCGTCGAGGTCGCGGGCGCCGAGTTCGCCCGCGTCAGCGAGGCGCTGGCCGGCTCCCGTGCCGCACCGAACGGCCATCACGCCACGCACGCGAACTCCCCGCTCGCGGAGGAGACCGGCGACGGCGAGCCGACCCTCCGCCTCGCGACGTGGCGCCAGCTGCTCGACGGTGGCCGGCTGCTCGTCGACGAGCCGGAGCTGGCGGGCACCGCCCGCCCGCCGAAGGTCCGGCTCTCGCCCGCGACCGCCGCCCGCCTGGGCCTGGTCGAGGACGCGACGGCCGGGCTCGAGGGCCCGCGGGGCACGCTGCACCTGCCCGTCGAGCTCGCCGACCTGCCCGACGACGTGGTCTGGGCCCCGGCCCGGGTCCCCCAGCCGGACGGCGGCATCGTGACCCTGGCCGGTCTCGGTCTCACCCACGGTGGACCCGTCGGGATCACCGGCGGCCGCCGCGCCCCCGAGGGGAGCCCCGCGTGACCCCCGTACCGCCGCCCATCGGCTACACCCAGACGCTGATCGCCGACGACCCGTTCTGGCTGACGCTGATCAAGGTCGTCATCGTCTTCGGCGCGCTGATGGTCGTCACGCTGTTCATGATCTGGTTCGAGCGCCGGGTCGTGGGCCGCATGCAGCAGCGCCCGGGACCGAACTGGAACGGGCCGTTCGGCCTGCTCCAGTCGCTGGCCGACGGGCTCAAGCTCGCGTTCAAGGAGGACATCCGCCCGGTCCTCGCCGACAAGGCGGTGTTCTTCATCGCCCCGGTGCTGTCGGTGGTGCCGGCGTTCGTGGCCTGGTCGGTGATCCCGCTCGGACCCGAGGTGTCCATCTTCGGCGAGCGCACCGCCCTGCAGCTCACCGACCTGCCCGTCGGCGTCCTGGTCGTTCTGGCCTGCTCGTCGATCGGCGTCTACGGCATCGTGCTCGCCGGCTGGGCGTCGGGCTCGCCGTACCCGCTGCTCGGCAGCCTGCGCAGCGCCGCCCAGGTCATCTCCTACGAGCTGGCGCTGGGCCTGTCGATCATCGCGGTGGTGCTCTACGCGGGCTCGCTGTCCACCGCCGACATCGTCGCCGCGCAGCAGACCGGCTGGTACATCTGGCTGCTGCCGGTGAGCTTCGTGATCTTCGCGGTGTCGATGGTCGGCGAGACCAACCGCGCGCCGTTCGACCTCCCCGAGGCCGAGTCCGAGCTGGTCGGCGGCTTCCACACCGAGTACTCGTCGCTGAAGTTCGCGCTGTTCTTCCTCGCCGAGTACGTCAACATGGTCACCCTCTCCGCGGTGGCCACCACGCTGTTCCTCGGCGGCTGGATGGCGCCCTGGCCGCTGTCGCTGATCCCGGGGGTCAACGAGGGCTGGCTGCCGCTCGTGTGGTTCCTGGGCAAGACGCTCGCGTTCCTGTTCGTCTACGTCTGGCTGCGCGGCACGCTGCCCCGCCTGCGCTACGACCAGTTCATGCGCCTGGGCTGGAAGCTGCTCATCCCGATCAGCCTCCTGTGGCTGATGCTCGTCGCGACCCTGCGGGTGCTGCGCGCCGAGCTGACCACCGGCCAGATCCTCGTCGTCGGCGGGGTGGCGCTGGTCGTGCTCGTCGGGGCGGCGCTGCTGCTGCCCGACCAGGCACCGCCCGAGGACGACCCCGAGCCCCCGGTCGTCGCCGACTACCCCGTCCCGCCGCTGGACCTCGAGGTGCCGACGACACCGAAGCGGCGCCGCCGCGCGGTGGCGCCGGCGGCCCGGGACGAGCCCGGCGACGCCGAGACCGTGGCCGCCGGAGCCGGCCGAGAAGGAGACTCCTGATGGGCATGTTCGACGGGATCGCCGGCTTCGGCGTGACCTTCTCGACGATGTTCCGCAAGGTCGTCACCGAGGACTACCCGCGGGTGAAGAAGGTGACCGCCCCGCGCTACCACGGGCGCCACCAGCTCAACCGCCACCCGGACGGCCTCGAGAAGTGCGTCGGCTGCGAGCTGTGCGCCTGGGCCTGCCCCGCCGACGCGATCTACGTCGAGGGCGGCGACAACACCGACGAGCAGCGCTTCTCGCCCGGGGAGCGCTACGGCGCGATCTACCAGATCAACTACCTGCGCTGCATCGGCTGCGGCCTGTGCATCGAGGCGTGCCCGACGCGCTCGCTGACGATGACCAACGAGTACGAGCTCGCCGACGACGACCGCCAGACCCTGATCTACGACAAGGACCGCCTGCTCGCCCCGCTGCTGCCCGGCATGGAGCAGCCGCCGCACCCCATGCGGCTGGGGGAGAACGAGCAGGACTACTACGTCCAGGGTCCCGAGATGGCCAAGCGCTCCGACGTCCGCGACTCGACCAGCGAGGAGATCGACATCTCCGGGGCGGCACGGTGAGCGCCCTGCTGGCCTCGGCCGCGCCGCTGACCGGCGGCGGCGAGATGTCCACCGGCGAGTCGGTGGCGTTCTGGATCCTCGGCCCGGTGGCGCTGGCCGGCGGGCTCGGCATGATCTTCAGCCGCAACGCCGTGCACTCGGCGCTCTGGCTCGTCATGACCATGCTGAGCCTCGGCGTGATCTACATGGTCCAGCAGGCGCCGTTCCTGGGCTTCACCCAGATCATCGTCTACACCGGCGCGATCATGATGCTGTTCCTGTTCGTGCTGATGATGGTCGGGCGCGACGCCTCGGACTCGGTGGTCGAGGTGCTGCGCGGCCAGCGGCTGACCGCCGCCGTGCTCGGCGTCGGTCTCGGCGGCCTGGGCGTCGCGGCGGTCGCCGAGACGCTGGCCGCCGTCGGCCCGCTCGGCCTCGGCCCGGGCTACGGCCCGGAGGCCCGCGGCAACGTCCAGGCGCTGGGCACCAGCATCTTCCGCGACTACCTGCTTCCCTTCGAGCTGACCTCGGCGCTGCTGATCACCGCCGCGGTCGGCGCGATGGTCTACACGTTCGCGGGGCGCGCCCGCCACCAGCACGCCGGCCAGCGCGAGCGCGTGCTCGAGCGGCTGCGGGGCCCGCTGGGCGGCTACGGCTCGCGGTCGGGCCCGGGCGTCTTCGCCACCGCCGACTCCGTCGCCACCCCGGCCCTGCTGCCCGACGGCTCGGTCGCCCCCGCGTCGCTGTCGAAGATCATCGAGGCGACCCGGCGCGAGCGCCTCGACGCCGACATCGCTGACGTGCGCTCCACGAGCGGGCCCGCCGGCGAAGTCGACGCGCGTGCCCTGCGCGGTGACGGCAGCGGCGGCGGGGTCGACGTCGGCAGCACCCACGACCGCCTCGTCGAGGGCGAGCACGAGGGCACCCGCGAGGACACCGAGAGCACCGAGAGCACCGAGAGCGGGGCCTCCCGATGAGCCCGACGATCTACCTGCTGCTCTCGGCGCTGCTGCTCGCCATCGGCGCGGTCGGCGTGCTCGTGCGGCGCAACGCCATCGTCGTGTTCATGTGCATCGAGCTGATGCTCAACGCCGTGAACCTGACGCTCGTGACGTTCTCCCGGATCAACGGGTCGCTCAGTGGCCAGATCATGGCGTTCTTCGTCATGGTCGTGGCCGCGGCGGAGGTCGTCGTCGGCCTCTCCATCATCATGGCGATCTTCCGCACCCGTCGGACCACCTCGGTCGACGACGCCAACCTGCTGAAGTACTAGCCTGCCGCGCCAGGAAGTCCGGCAGCCAGCGCTCCTCCGTCGCGCTGCCTACCGACTTCCGGCGCGATCACCGAAGGGGGTCCGTCCGTCGTGTCGCTCCTGGGCGCCGCCGCCCCGCTCCCCGAGGTCCTCCCCGTGGAGGGGGCCTCCGGCGCGGCCTGGCTGCTCGTCGCACTGCCCGCCCTGGGCGCGCTGGTGCTGTTCGTCGGCGGACGCCGCACCGACCGGTGGGGTCACGTCCTCGGCGTGCTCACGGTCGTCGCGTCGTTCGCCGTCGCCGTCGTGCTGTTCGTCTCCTCGCTCGCGCTGCCGGCGGAGGAACGGGTGCGCGAGCTCGCGCTCTACGAGTGGTTCGCCGTCGGGGCGCTGAACGTCGAGTTCGGCCTGCGGATCGACCCCCTGTCGCTGACGTTCGCGCTGCTCATCACCGGCGTCGGCTCGCTGATCCACATCTACTCGGTGGGCTACATGGCCCACGACCCGGCGCGGCGGAAGTTCTTCGCCCAGCTCAACATGTTCGTCGCGGCGATGCTCATCCTCGTCCTGGGCAACGGATTCGTGACGCTGTACCTCGGCTGGGAGGGCGTCGGCCTCGCGTCGTACCTGCTCATCGGCTTCTACACGGGACGCCGGTCGGCGGGCAGCGCCGCCAAGAAGGCGTTCCTCATGAACCGCGTCGGCGACGTCGGGCTGGCGCTGGCGATCTTCCTGCTGTTCGTCGAGCTCGGGACCACGCAGTACGCCGAGGTGTTCGCCCGCGCCGGGGAGATCTCGCCGGGCACGCTGACCGCGATCACCCTGCTCCTGCTGCTCGGTGCGTGCGGCAAGTCGGGCCAGTTCCCGCTGCAGGCCTGGCTCCCCGACGCCATGGAGGGCCCGACGCCGGTCTCGGCGCTCATCCACGCGGCGACGATGGTCACCGCCGGCGTCTACCTCATCGCCCGGTGCAACCCGCTCTACGACCTCGCGCCGGTCGGGCAGCTCGTCGTCACGATCATCGGGGCGATCACGCTGCTGATCGGCGCGATCATCGGCTGCGCCTACGACGACATCAAGAAGGTGCTGGCCTACTCCACGGTGAGCCAGATCGGCTACATGATGCTGGCCGTCGGGCTCGGGCCCGTCGGCTACGCCGCGGCGCTGGCCCACCTGCTCACCCACGGCTTCTTCAAGGCCGGGCTCTTCCTCGGTGCCGGCTCGGTGATGCACGGGATGGCCGACGAGACCGACATGCGCCGCTTCGGCGGGCTGTGGCGCCACATGCCGGTGACGTTCGGGACGTTCACGCTCGGCTACCTGGCGCTGATCGGCTTCCCGTTCCTCTCGGGCTTCTACACGAAGGACCTGATCATCGAGGCCTCGCTGACCGCGGGCCCGGCGGCCGGGTGGATCCTCGGCGGTGCGGCGCTGCTCGCGGCCGGGCTCACCGCGTTCTACATGACGCGCCTGATGCTCATGACGTTCTTCGGGCCGGAGCGCTGGCGCGACCTGCACCCGCGGCGGATCGACGCCGCGGACCTCGAGGACCCGCCGGAGCACTACCACCCGCACGAGTCGGCGGCCTCGATGACCGTGCCGATGATCCTGCTGGCCCTCGGGTCGGCGGGCGCCGGCGCGTTCCTCGTCGGCGGGGAGCGCCTGGCCCACTACCTGGAGGCGTCGATCGGCCCCGTGGTCGAGCCGTACGACGTCCCGGCCGTGTTCTACGTCGGCCTGGTCCCCTACCTCGCCACCGCGCTGATGCTCGTCGGCGCCGGCGTCGCCTACCTGGTCGTGGGCCGCCGGTCGGTGCCGGTGGAGCGCCCGCAGCGGGTGAGCCTGCCGGTGCGGGCCGCGCGCGCCGACCTCTTCGCCAACGCGATCAACGAGAAGGTCATCGCCCGGCCGGGCATCTGGCTCTCGCGCGCGCTGGTCTACCTCGACAACCGCGGCGTCGACGGGGCCGTCAACGGCACCGCCGCCCTGCTCGGCGGCACGTCCGGCCGGCTGCGGCGCACGCAGACCGGCTTCGTCCGCTCCTACGCCCTGACCATCCTGGGAGGCTCCGTCGTGCTCGTCGCGGCCCTGCTCACCGTCGGCGGGTACGGCGGATGAGCGCGTTGCTGCTGGCCCTGCTGGTCGTCCCGCTGGTCGGGGCCGCCGTCTGCGGGGCGATGGCCTCCCGCGAGCACCTCGACCGCGCGGGCAAGGCGGTCGGCCTCGGCTTCTCGGTCGTCTCGCTGGTGCTCGTCGCGATCGTCTGGTCGCAGTTCCGCACGGGGCCGGGCACGCCGCGGTTCCAGTTCGCGCTGTCGGTGGAGTGGATCCCCGCGTTCGGCACGCGGTTCTCCCTCGGTCTCGACGGCATCGCGCTGACGATGATCGCCCTGCTCGCGGTGCTCGTGCCGATCGTCCTGGGCTTCGGGTGGGCCGAGAAGCTCCCGCCCGGGCGCACCGGGTCCGGCTTCACGGCGCTGATGCTCGCGACGCAGGGCGTGCTGGTCGGGGTGTTCGCCGCGACCGACGTGTTCCTGTTCTACGTGCTGTTCGAGGCGATGCTCGTCCCGATGTACTTCCTCATCGGGAGCTTCGGCGGGCCGCGCCGCCAGTACGCCGCGGTGAAGTTCTTCCTGTACTCGTTCCTCGGCGGCCTCATCATGCTGGCCTCGGTGATCGGGCTGTTCGTGGCCAGCGACGCCCGTCTCGGGCAGGGCACGTTCGACTGGGCGGCGCTGCAGGGCATGGCTGCGCAGCTGCCGCTGTCGACCCAGATCCCCCTGTTCCTCGGGTTCTTCGTCGCCTTCGCGATCAAGGCGCCGCTGGTGCCGCTGCACACCTGGCTCCCCGACGCCGGCGCCGAGGCGCCCGTGGCCGGCGGCGTCATCCTCGTCGGCCTGCTCGACAAGGTCGGCGTGTTCGGTTTCCTGCGCTACACGCTGCCGCTGTTCCCGGCGGCGTCGCGCGAGCTCGCCCCGCTGGTGCTGGTGCTCGCGGTCATCGGCGTCCTCTACGGCGCGCTGCTCGCCGCCGCGCAGACCGACATGAAGCGTTTCGTCGCCTACACCTCGATCGCGCACTTCGGCTACATCGCGCTGGGCATCTTCGCGTTCACGTCGCAGTCGATCGCTGGCTCGTCGCTCTACATGATCAACCACGGCATCTCGACGGCGATGCTCTTCCTCGCCGTCGGCCTGCTGATCCGCCGCGGCGGCACGGCCTCGATGACCGAGTACGGCGGCGTCGGGCGGGCCGCGCCGCTGCTCGCCGGGATGTTCCTCATCGCGGGTCTGTCGACGCTGTCGCTGCCGGGCACCAACTCGTTCGTCAGCGAGTTCCTCGTGCTCGTCGGCGCGTTCCCGACGCGGCCGGTGTTCACGGTGATCGCGACCGTCGGCATCGTCTTCGCCGCGCTCTACGTCCTCTGGGTCTACCAGCGGGTGTTCACCGGGCCGCTGCGCGGCGCCGCGGTGGTCGGCGACGGTCCGGGGGCGGCGTCGGCGGCGACGATGGCCGGCACCGACGACGGCGGTGGCGACGGCTCCTGGGCGCGCCGCACCACGGCCCGCTTCGGCGACCTGACCCGCGGCGAGATCGCGGTGATGACCCCGCTCGTCGCCCTGATCCTCGTGCTCGGCTTCTTCCCCGGCCCGGTCCTCGAGGTCCTCGAGCCCGCGGTGGCGGCCACCATGGCCGAGGTCGGCGCCACGGACCCGGTGACCACGAACCCAGCGATCAACGGAGTGCCGCGATGACCGGCCCCACCTTCCCGGCGGTCGACTACGGCGCGCTCGCGCCGGTGCTGATCGTGCTCGGCGCGGCGTGCCTCTCGGTGCTGCTCGAGGCCCTGATGCCCCTGCGGGGCCGGGGACGCGCGCAGCTCGGGCTGACCCTCGTCACGCTCGCCGCGGCCCTGGTGGCCGTCGTCGCGCGGGCGAGCTCGGACGCGCCCGCCGTCTCCACGCTCGCGGGCGCGCTCGCGGTGGACGGACCGGCGCTGTTCCTGTGGGGCACGCTGCTCGCCCTCGCCGTGCCCAGCGTGCTGCTGCTGGCCGACCGCTCGATCGAGCCCGGCGGGCCGTTCGTCGCCGACCCGGTGGCGCTCGCGGAGGCCGAGCCGGCGGGCCAGGCGGGCCAGGCGGGCCGTGCGGGCCGGGCCGGCACCGCGACGGCCCGACGCACCGGCGGGGGCTCCGGCGGGCGCTCCCCGCGCGACCGGGTCGAGGGCCACACCGAGGTCTTCCCGCTCGTGCTCTTCGCCCTCGGCGGCATGCTCGTGCTCGGCGCCGCCGACGACCTGCTGACGATGTTCGTCGCGCTCGAGGTGCTCAGCCTGCCGCTGTACCTGCTCTGCGGGCTGGCGCGGCGCCGGCGGCTCGCGAGCCAGGAGTCGGCGGTCAAGTACTTCCTGCTCGGCGCGTTCTCCTCGGCCTTCTTCCTCTACGGGGTCGCGCTGCTCTACGGCTACGCGGACTCGGTGAATCTCACCGACATCTCCCAGGCCGCGGCCGGCTCGCTGCGCCCGGACTCGCTGCTGTTCGGCGGGCTGGCGCTGCTCGTGGTCGGGCTCATGTTCAAGGCGTCGGTGGGCCCGTTCCACACCTGGACCCCGGACGTCTACCAGGGTGCGCCCACCTCGGTCACGGCGTTCATGGCCGCGTGCACCAAGGTCGCGGCGTTCGGCGCGATCCTGCGGGTGTTCTCCGTCGGCTTCGGCTCCACGGTGTGGGAGTGGCGCGGCGTGCTGTGGGTGGTCGCGGTCGTGTCGATGGTGGTCGGCGCGGTGCTCGGGCTGACCCAGACCGACGTCAAGCGCATGATCGCCTACTCGTCGGTGGCCCACGCCGGGTTCCTGCTGCTCGGCGCCATGGCGATCACGCCCCAGGGGCTCTCGGCGACGCTGTTCTACCTGCTGGCCTACGGCTTCACGACGGTCGCGCTGTTCGGCCTGGTGACGCTGGTGCGCGGCCCGGACGGGGAGGCGACGCACCTCTCGGCCTGGGCGGGGCTGGCGAAGCGCTCGCCGGTGGTCGCCGGCTCGGTGACCTTCCTCATGCTGGCGCTGGCCGGCATCCCGCTCACGAGCGGCTTCACCGGCAAGTTCGCGGTGTTCTCCGCGGCCCTGGCCGACGGCATGACGCCGCTGGTCATCGTGGCCCTCGTGGTCAGCGCGGTGGCCGCGTTCTTCTACCTGCGGGTCATCGTGCTCATGTACTTCTCCGAGCCCGCCGCCGACGGCCCGACGGTCAGCGTGCCCGGGCCGTTCACGACGGTGGCGATCACACTGGGGGTCGTGGTGACCCTGCTGCTCGGCGTCGTGCCGACCGTCGTCCTCGGATGGGCCGACGGCCTGTCCTTCCTCGGCTGATGACCGGCCCCCAACTCACCCAGGTCGCGGGCCTGCCCATCGGCGACCCGGACCTCGCCGCGGCCGTCCGCGACGGCCTCGACCGCGTCGAGGACCTGCTGCGCCGCGAGGTGCACAGCGACTACCGCTTCGTCACCGACACGTCGCTGCACCTCATCGAGGCCGGCGGCAAGCGTTTCCGGCCGCTGCTGACCCTGCTCGCCGCGCAGCTCGCGGGCGGGACCTCCGACGACGTCGTCGTCGCAGCCACGTCGGTGGAGCTCGTGCACCTGGCGACGCTGTACCACGACGACGTCATGGACGAGGCGACGATGCGCCGCGGCGCCCAGAGCGCCAACGCGCGCTGGGACAACACCGTCGCGATCCTCACCGGCGACTACCTGTTCGCACACGCCTCGCGGCTCGTGTCCCAGCTCGGCCCGGACGCGGTGCGGATCATCGCCGAGACGTTCGCCGAGCTCGTCACGGGGCAGATGCGCGAGACCCGCGGGCCCCGCGAGGGCGAGGACGCCGTCGAGCACGACCTGGCCGTCGTGGCCGAGAAGACGGGTTCGCTGATCGCGACCTCGGGGCGGTTCGGGGCGATGTTCGCCGGGGCGCCGCCGGAGCACGTGACGGCGATGAGCCGGTTCGGGGAGATCATCGGGACCGCGTTCCAGGTGTCCGACGACATCATCGACATCGCCTCGCCGTCCGGGGACTCGGGCAAGACCCCGGGCACCGACCTGCGCGAGGGCGTCGCGACGCTGCCGGTGCTCTACACGCTGGCCGGCGACGGCCCGGAGGTCGCGCGGCTGCGGACCCTGGGCGTCGGCACCCGGGAGCTGGGCGACGGCGAGGTCGACGAGGCGCTGGAGCTGCTGCGCGGCTCGGCGGGGCTCCAGGAGGCCCGCACGGCCCTCGACGCCCGCGCCGACGCCGCCCGCGCGGAGCTCGCCGCCCTGCCCGAGGGCCCGGCCCGCCAGGCCCTCGCGGCGCTGCTCGACTACACGGTGGCGCGCACCGGCTGAGTGCGGGCCCGCAGCGCGTCGACGGTGAAGACGACCAGCGCGGCCCACACCAGGGAGACCCCGACCCAGCGCGACACCGGCATCGGCTCGCCCGCCACGACCACGCCCCACAGGAACTGCAGGGTCGGATTGAGGTACTGCAGCACGCCCAGGTTGGCCAGGGGCAGGCGGCGGGCGCCGGCGGCGAAGAGCAGCAGCGGGATCGCGGTGACCGGCCCGGCCGCCATCAGCAGCAGCGCGTGGCCGACGCCGTGGCCGGTGAACGTGCCGGCGCCGGTGATCTGCAGGCCGACGATGAACACGATCGCGAGCGGCCCGAGCAGGAAGCCCTCGGCGGTCAGGCCCGGGACCGGCTCGAGCGGCACCCGCTTCTTCACCAGCCCGTAGAGCCCGAAGCTCATCGCGAGCACGAGGGTGATCCACGGCAGCCGGCCCGTGCCGACGGTCAGGACGACCTCGGCCGCCGCCGCCAGCCCGATCGCCACCCACTGGACCCGGCGCAGCCGCTCGCGCAGGACGAGCACCGCGAGCACCACCGCCACCAGCGGCGTCGCGTAGTAGCCGAGCGCCGCGTCGACGACGTGGCCGTTCGTGGTCGACCAGATGTAGGTGCCCCAGTTGACCGCGATGAGCACCGACCCCGCGGTGATCAGCGCCCAGGTCCGCCACGACAGGCCCCGCAGGTCCGCCCACCGCCGCGCGACGGTGATGACGAGGAGCATCCCGAGCAGCGTCCAGGCCACCCGGTGGG
>CADCTH010000185.1 GCA_902805495.1 uncultured Actinomycetospora sp. | reverse complement strand
CGGCGGAGACGTCCTCGGCGGCCCGGCGACCGCCGGCGCTCCCGCACCGGCCCGACAGAGTGGAGACCTCGCGGACGACCGCGCCCGAGACGACCACCGCGAGCGACACGCCAGCAGCGGCGTCGGGCGCGCCTGTCCGCGACGCCGCCGACCGCTCCGAAGGTGACCGGGCCGAAGGTGACCGGTCCGGGGGTGACTGGTCCGAGGGCGATCGGTCCGGGGATGACCGGTCCGGGGATGACCGGTCCGGGGATGACCGGTCCGAGGGCGACCGGTCCGAGGGCGACCGGTCCGAGGGCGACCGGTCCGAGCGTGACCGGTCCGAGGGCGACCGCTCCGAGCGCGACCACGACGACGCCCCAGGGGCCGGGCGTGACGACGACGACGTCGGGGACTCGGCGCCCGCCCGCGCGTCGGGCGGCAACCCGGCTCAGCTGGGCCCACGCAGTGACGACCGGGACCGGCGGCACCTCTGCGAGACGGGGCTCCACCACGGCCGGCCGGGCGTCTGTGAGCCTCCTCGGGACCGTGATCAGCAGGTCCGCCACGACGAGGGCGAGGAGGACGACGGGGAAGACGACGACGACCGGGACGACAACTGATCGACACTGCGCCGGCTCGTCGACCGGTCCGGTGAGGGGCACCGGACGCCGGGGAGTCACCCCTCGTCGTCGATGCGCGCCCGCAGCGCCTTCTTGTCGACCTTGCCCGACGCGTCCCGGGGCAGCGCGTCGACCAGCTCGAGGCGCTCGGGCAGGTACCACTCCGTGGTGCCCTGGTCGCGCAGGTGCTGCTGCAGGTCCTCGAGGGTGGGCGCGTGCCCGTCGACGGGGACGACGACCGCGGCGGGCGCCTCGGCCTGCTCCGCGGGGTGGTAGGCCACGAGCACGACCTCGTCGACCTGGGGGTGGCCGGCGATGAGGTCCTCCACCTCCGCGCCGGGGATGATCATCCCGCCCGAGCCCTTGATCTCGTCGGAGTCGCGGTCGACGAACTCCAGCTCGCCGGTCTCGTCGCGGTCGGCGATGTCGCCGGTGGCGTACCAGCCGTCGTCGTCGCGCGGGGACCACACGGGGCGGCCGTCGGCGGTGTCGAGCAGGCCCACGGTGACCTGGGGTCCGCGCACGACCACCTCGCCCAGCCCCTCGTCGCCGCCGGGCACCGCGCGCAGCTCGCGCTCCAGGCCGGGCACCGGGTGGCCCATCGTGTGCCACGACGTGCCGGGCACCTCCTGCCCGCGCGAGACCCCGCCGCCGGGCACCTCGGTCATGCCCCAGTGGATGCGCAGCACCGCGGGGAGGCGGTCGGCCTTGCGCAGGATGCCGCGGGCCAGCGGCGCCCCGCCCAGCGCGACCATCCGCAGGCTCGGGGGCGCCTCGCCGGCACCGTCGGGGCCGAGCGCGTCGAGCAGGGCGTCGTAGCCGCGGGGGCCGACGAGCAGGTGCGTGACCTGCTCCTCGTGCACGGCGCGCAACACCGCCTCCGGGCTGCCGTCGTCGTCGAGCACCGCGCAGTGCCGGTGCAGGAGCGGGCTGAGCACGCTGGTCATCACGCCGATGGCGTGGGTGGCCACCGACGGCGTCATCACGCGGGGGTCGGGACCCGGGTCCTCGAGGACGAGCGCGCCGAGGGTCCCGCGGGTGCTCGCGTGCAGGGTGTTCGCGGTGTGCAGGACGGCCTTCGCCGTGCCGGTGGTGCCGGACGTGAAGAGCACCAGCGCGACGTCGTCGGGCCCGATCTCGTGCTCGCGCGGGGGAGCGGGGCCGGCGGGGAGGTCGTCGAGGTCGTCGAGGTCGTCGAGGTCGAGGAAGCCGCCGCCCTCGCCGTCGGCAGCGAGCACCGCCCCGGTGGCGTGCAGGCGCTGCTCGACCTGTGCCGGCCCGAGCGACGCGGGCAGCGGCACCGCGACGGCGCCGACGCGCCCGCAGGCGTGGAAGAGCGCGACGGTCTCCCAGCGGTTGGCGAGGCGGTAGGCCACGCGGTCGCCGGGTCCGACGCGCGTGGCGAGCGCGGATGCGAGGCGCCCGACGCCGTCGGCGAGCGCGGCGACGTCGAGCACGCGCCGGGCTCCGCGGGACCGGTCGACGAGCAGGGTGCGTCCGTGCTCGCGGGCGAGCTCGTCGCGCAGGTCGTGCAGATGCGTCCGATCGCGCCAATGCCCAGCGCGGCGGTGGGCGTCGGCCGCGGCGGGGAGCGTCGGTCGGGCGATGGCGTCCGATCGGGGCATGGGGACGGCGGTACCCGCGTTGCAGCGAGGGAGAAACGACCGCGCACGACCGACCGGGGGCTGGTGACGTTGACGAGCAGGGTGGCGGCGCTGCACACCGCGCCCGAGCGGAAGGCGCCGATGGTGGCGGTCGACCGCGTCGAGGCCGAGGCGGGGCGGGGCGTCGTCGGCGACCGGCACCACGGCACCCGGCACCGTCACGTCTCGGTGCAGAGCCAGGACGACCTCGACGTCGCCACCGTCGCCCTCGGCGCGCCGGTGACGCCCGCCGGCACCCGCCGCACGCTCACCCTCGACCACGGGGTCGTGCCCACCGAGCCCGGCGACCGCCTCGTGATCGGCGGGGTGGACGGGGTGGTGCTGGAGGTCGTCCGCCGGGCCGCGCCGTGCCGGGTCATGGACACCGAGATCGGGCCCGGCGCGGCCCGCGCGATGCACGGCCGCGGCGGCGCGATCTGCCGCGTGCTGACCTCGGGGACGATCACCGTCGGCGACGGGGTCGAGCTGCCGGGCTAGACCTCGAACACGCCGACGTGGGTGCCCGCCGGGTCGGACAGCACGGCCCGGCGCCCGCGCGGACCAGCCGTCACCGGGACGACGACCCCGCCGCCCGCCGCCCGGGCCGCGCCGGCGGCGGCGTCGACGTCGGGCACGCCGAAGAACGGCAGCCAGTGGGGCAGCGCGTCGCCCGCGAGCCCGATCCCGGCCACGGGCCGCCCGCCGGTGCTCGCCACCAGGTGGCCGACGTCGGCGCCGTCGGTGAACGCCCAGCCGAGGAGCTCGCGGTAGAAGGTGCGCGTGGTGCCCGGCTCGGCGGACGCGGCCTCCGCCCAGCACAGCCGCCCGGGACCGGGCGCGGGGACGGCGTCGTCGGCGTCCCACAGCCCGACCGACGCCCCGCCGGCGTCGAGCGCGACGAGCAGGCGCCCGCCGGCGTCGTCGTCCTCCGGTCCGTGCAGCACCTCGCCGCCCAGCTCGTCGAGCGCCTCGGCGGCGGCGTCGACGTCGTCGACCGCGAGGTGGAGGGTCCAGACCGGCGGGGCCGCCACGCCCGGGGAGCCGAACGCGGCGACCGGGTGCCCGTCGCACCGGGCCAGCGCGCGGTGGTGGCCGGCGAGCCCGCCGGGCGCGACGTCCCAGCCGAGCACCGCGGCGTAGAAGGCCGCCGCGGCGTCCGTGTCGTCGACGTCGAGCTCCGCGAAGCAGGGCCGCCCGCCGCGGGCGGACGCCTCGTCGATCGTCGGCACGGGACGAGTGTGGTCGGGAGCGCGGTCGCCGGGAAGGCCGGGGACCGTCCAGCTCACAGGGTGTCCGAGGGGGGACTTGAACCCCCACGCCCTACTAGGGCACTAGCACCTCAAGCTAGCGCGTCTGCCATTCCGCCACTCGGACTCGCGAGGAATCAGCGTAGACGACGCCGCTCCGCGCGATCACGGTGGGTGGCAGGATACCGCGCATGGGTCGTGCCGAAGACGAGGTCGTGACGCTGACCAGCGAGCTCATCCAGATCGACAGCCAGAACACCGGGCAGCTCGAGACGACCACCGGCGAGGCCGAGGCGGCGGCGTACGTGGACGCCAAGCTCCGCGAGGTCGGCTACGAGACCGAGGTCATCGAGTCCGGGGCGCCGGGGCGGCACAACGTGTTCACGCGGCTGGAGGGCGCCGACCCGGACCGACCGGCGCTGCTGGTGCACGGCCACCTCGACGTCGTGCCCTTCGACGAGGCCGAGTGGTCGGTCCACCCGCTGTCCGGCTCCGTGCAGGACGGCTACGTCTGGGGCCGCGGCGCGGTGGACATGAAGGACATGGACGCGATGATCCTGGCGCTCGCGCGCCAGTTCAAGGCGGAGGGCACCGTCCCCCCGCGCGACATCGTGTTCGCCTTCCTCGCCGACGAGGAGGCCGGCGGGGCCTACGGCGCGCACTGGCTCGCCGAGAACCGCCCCGACCTGTTCGAGGGCTGCACCGAGGCGCTCGGCGAGGTCGGTGGCTTCTCGCTGACCCTCGGCGAGGACGTGCGCGTCTACCCGGTGATGACCGCCGAGAAGTCGATCGCCTGGATGAAGCTGCGCGTGCGGTCCCGTCCGGGCCACGGCTCGATGATCCACGACGAGAACGCCGTGACGATCCTCGCCGAGGCCGTCGCCCGAGTGGGACGCCACCGCTTCCCGCTGGTGCTCACCGAGTCGGTGCAGGGCTTCTTCGACGAGATCACGGCGCTGACCGGTATCGAGTTCCCCACCGACTCCGCGGCCGCCCTCGACGGCGCGGTCGCCAAGCTGGGCGGCGTCGCCCGGGTCGTCGGCGCCACCACCCGCGACACCGCCAACCCGACGATGCTCTCGGCCGGCTACAAGGCCAACGTGATCCCGTCGGTCGCCGAGGCCACCATCGACTGCCGCGTGCTGCCCGGGCGCCAGGAGGCCTTCGAGCGCGAGCTCGACGAGCTGCTGGGCCCCGACGTCGAGCGCGAGTGGATCCGCAACCTCGAGGCCGTCGAGACCTCGTTCGACGGCGAGCTCGTCGACGTGATCACCCGGGCGGTGCAGGAGGAGGACCCGCAGGCGCACACGCTGCCCTACATGATGTCGGGCGGCACCGACGCGAAGGCGTTCGTGAAGCTCGGGATGCGCTGCTTCGGCTTCGCCCCGCTGCGCCTGCCCGCCGACCTCGACTTCACCGCGCTCTTCCACGGCATCGACGAGCGCGTGCCGGTCGACGCCCTGCAGTTCGGGACGCGGGTGCTCGAGCGCATCCTGCGGTCCTGCTGATGCGCGCCTGGCGCGTCCCGCGGTACGGCCCGTTCGACGAGGTCCTCGAGGTCGCCGACGTCCCCAGCCCGGAGCCGGGGGAGGGGCAGACGCGCGTGCGGGTGGAGGCCGCGGCGCTCAACTTCGCCGACATCCTCTACGTCGCCGGCGAGTACCAGGACCGGGTGCCGCCCCCGTTCACGCCGGGGCTCGAGGTGGCGGGCACCACCGAGGACGGCGCGCGGGTGTTCGGGCCCGTCGTGATGCCCCACGGCGGCTTCGCCGAGGAGGCCGTGCTCAGCACCACCTGGCCGTGGCCCGAGGGCATGACCGCCGCGCAGGCCGCCGGCTTCTTCGTGGCCTACCAGACCGGGTGGTGCGCGCTGCACCACCGCACGACGCTGTCGGCGGGCGAGACGTTGCTGGTCCTGGCCGCGGCGGGCGGGGTGGGCGCGGTCGCGGTGCTGCTCGGGACGGCGGCGGGCGCGCGGGTGATCGCCGTGGTGGGCG
>CADCTH010000184.1 GCA_902805495.1 uncultured Actinomycetospora sp. | reverse complement strand
GACGGGATGGTGCAGGTGTCCTTCACCCTGCCGATGCCGCACTCCAAGGTCGCCGAGGGGGCCGCAGCCCAGCTGGCCGGGAAGATGGGCATCGACCCCGCGCTGGTGGTGCACGCGAAGCCCATGGGTCAGGGCTTCACGTTCTTCGTCGTCTACGGCCGGGTCAACCACCTGGTGGACACGAGCAAGGTCGAGGTGGTCGAGCGCGACTACCCGCTGCTCACGCCCAAGGAGGCCAATCTCGCCGTCCGCGACCTGCTCCGGCGTCGGCTCGTCGTCGTCGGCGCGTGCATCGGCACCGACGCCCACACCGTGGGGATCGACGCGATCCTCAACGTCAAGGGGTTCGCGGGGGAGAAGGGACTGGAGTACTACCGGGAGCTCCGCGTGGTGAACCTGGGGGCGCAGGTCTCGGTGCCCGAGCTCGTCAACCGCGCCCAGGAGGAGCAGGCCGACGCCGTCCTGGTCTCGCAGGTCGTCACCCAGCGCGACGCGCACCTGCACAACACCCGGGAGATGGCTGCCGCCTTCCGCGAGGCCTACCCGGCGGCGCGCCGCCCGGTGCTCGTCGTCGGCGGTCCCCGCTTCGACGAGGGCCGCGCCGCCGAGCTCGGGGTCGACCGCGTCTTCGCGCGGGGGACGACCCCGGCCGACGTGGCGTCCTTCCTCGTGCACACGCTGACGGCACGCGCCGGTGCCCGCGTGAGCGCCGGCGTGCAGGCGGGCGCATGAACACGCCCGCGCGTCAGCCCGAGGTCGGCCTCACCGTCGTCCACCGGCGCTACGTCTCCTACGCCCACGCCCACTACGCCGGCTCCCTCGTGGACGGCGCCTACGGACTCGGGTTGTTCGGCGACGTCGCCACCGAGCTGTGCATCCGCAGCGACGGCGACGAGGGGTTGTTCGCCTCCTACTCCGAGGTCCAGTTCCGCGCCCCGGTGCGCGCCGGGGACTGCGTCGAGGTGACCGCGACCCTGACCAGGGTCGGCACCCGGTCGCGGACCATCGACTTCCGGCTGACCGTCGTCGCCCGGAGCCGCCCGGACCTCGGCGCCTCGGCCGCCGAGGCGCTCGACGAACCCCTCCTCGCGACCACCGCGACCGGGGTCGTCGTCGTGCCACCGAAGTCGGCGGCCTGACGACACGCCGGGGGTGACCTGGGAGGACGAGGGAACCAGCAGGTCAGGCGGCGGTTGACAACACCCGCCGGTTGTCGGCACCCTTCGGTGGTCCTACCAGTGCAAGCCGCGAACGGCCACGGCGTCGGTGGGTCACGAAACCCGGTCGGGATCCACGATCGGGTGACGGGACCGGCCGGCGTGGGAGTCGTGACGTCGGAGGTCGGCACACCGGAAGGCCCGGAGCCCAGTAGACAACGGCGGGCGTCTCGTGCAGCCAGCGCGAGCACCGTCGGTCCGAAGGGCTCCGGGCCCGCCCGTGCCGCCGTCCCGCCCGCACGCGGGTGGCGTGCCTGCACTGCACGGGTCCCCGCAGGCCCCTCGACGGGCCAGTAGGTTGGGGGCGTGAGAGGTCCGGTGCGCGTGACGCTCGCGGCGCTCTCCGGAGCGCTCGCCGCCTGCAGTTTCGAGCCGGTCGCGCTCCCGTGGCTGTTGCCCCTCGCGGTCGCCGGACTCGTGCTCGCCGTGCACGGTGTCCGAGGTCGTGCTGCCTTCGGGATCGGTGCCGCGTTCGGCGCCACGCACATGCTGTTGCTGCTGCCGTGGCTCCGCGTCATCGGCACCGACGCCTGGATCGGCCTCAGCCTCCTCGAGGCGTCGGCGTACGCCGTGCTCGGTCTCGCGCTCGGAAGGGTGCAGCGACTGCGCGCGTGGCCGCTGTGGGCGGCCGCCTGCTGGGCCGCCGCGGAGTGGCTGCGCGCCACCATCCCGTGGGGCGGTTTCCCGTGGGGCCGGCTCTCCTTCGCCGTCATCGACACCCCGGTCGCGCCGCTGCTCGCCCTCCTCGGCGCAGCCGGCACGTCGTACGTCGTCGCGCTGCTGGGCACCACGCTGGCCCACGTCGTCCTGGTCGCCCGACCGCGACCGCTCCGGGCGGCAGCAGCAGGACTGGCCGCCCTGCTCGTCGTCGCCGTCCTCGCCGGTGCCGCCGCCCTGGCCCCGGAGCCCGACACGACCGGTCGGCTCGGCGTCGCCGCCGTGCAGGGGAACGTCCCCGGCGAGGGCATGGAGGCCTTTGCCGAGCGGCGGGCCGTCCTCGACAACCACGTGGCGGCCACGCTGGGGCTGGCTGCCGCGGTCGACGCCGGCACCAGCGAGCAGCCCGAGCTGGTGCTGTGGCCGGAGAACTCCACCGACATCGACCCGTTCCGCGACCCGACGGTGCGTGCCGACATCCAGCGCGCCGTCGACGCCGTCGCCGCGCCGACCCTCGTCGGTGCCATGGTCGACGGGTCCGCCCCCGGTGACGTCCTGAACCAGGGCATCGTGTGGCTGCCGGGTGAAGGACCGACCGACCGCTACTCCAAGCAGCACCCGGTGCCGTTCGGGGAGTACATCCCGATGCGTGACCAGCTCGCACGCTTCTTCGAGCGGCTCGACCAGATCCCGCGCGACATGGTCCCGGGGACCGAGCCCGGTGTCCTCGACGTGGCCGGCACGACGATCGGCGACCTCATCTGCTTCGAGGTCGCCTACGACGACCTGGTCCGCGAGGTCGTCGACGGCGGCGCCCGCCTGCTCGTCGTCCAGACCAACAACGCGACCTACATGGGCACCGGCCAGGTCGAGCAGCAGTTCGCGATCGCCCGGCTGCGGGCGGTGGAGACCGGCCGGTACGCCGTGGTGGTGGCCACCAACGGGGTGTCGGGGATCGTCGCGCCGGACGGGACGGTCCTCGAGCGGGCGCCGGTCCGTGAGCCCGTCGTCCTCGAGCAGCGGCTCCCGCTGCGGACCGGGTCGACGGTCGCGGTGCGACTCGGGCCCTGGCCCGAGCGACTCCTCGTCGCCGCGGCGCTGGTCGGCCTCCTGCTCGCCTCCCCGAGGCTGCGGCGCAGGCAGCGCGACGGAGCCGGCGACGCACCGGTCCGGCAGGCGCTGGTCCCCGTCGGGCCTCCGGGGCGTGCGGCGTGACCGCGCTGCTGCCCGAGGGGCTCGGGCGCATGGTCGTGGTCGTCCCCACCTACAACGAGGTGGAGAACCTCGCCGAGATCGCCGAACGGCTGCTGCGGGCCGTCCCGACGACCGACCTCCTCGTCGTCGACGACAGCTCCCCCGACGGCACCGGACCGATTGTGGAGGAACTTGCCGTAAAGTTCCCCGGCCGGGTCGAGTTGCTCACCCGCAACTGGAAGCAGGGAATTGGACGCGCCTATGTCGCGGGGTTCACCCGTGCCCTGGAAACGGACGCGCCGTTGATCGCGCAGATGGACGCCGATCACTCCCATCAGCCGTCCGATCTCGCCCG
>CADCTH010000183.1 GCA_902805495.1 uncultured Actinomycetospora sp. | reverse complement strand
CGCACGCGGAACTCCTCGCTGCGGGTGGACAGCTCGCCGACCAGGTCGGAGATGCCGCGGTCGTAGGGGTCGCGGCCGGCGTCGGTGCGCAGCAGGTTGACCGAGGTGTCGGCCATCGTGTCCCAGTCGGGATAGAAGGCGTGCGCCGCCGGGTCGAGGAAGCAGAACCGCACGAAGTTGACCGGCCTGCTCGGGTCCGGCTGCGTCGGGTCAGGGAACAGCGGCGCGTAGAAGGCGTAGCCGAGCGCGTTCGCGGCCACGAGGTCCTGGCGGGCGTGGCGGAGGAACGCCGGCACCTACTTAGCCTCGCGCAGGCGCTGCACGAGCGGGCCGACCGCGCCGGCGCGCCGCGGCCGGGCGCGCTGCGGGCTGGTGGTGACGGTGCGGTGCAGGTCGGCGAGGTGGGCGCGCTCGGCGTCGTCGAGCTGCAGGGCGCGGGCGACGGCGTCGAGCACCGACTCGGAGACGCCGGCGGCCTTCCCGCGCTCGAGCTGGGTGTAGTAGTCCACCGACAGCCCGGCCAGCGTGGCCACCTCCTGGCGGCGCAGCCCCGGCACCCGTCGCTTGGCGGCGTCGTACACCGGCAGCCCCACCTGCGCCGGGGTGATCCGGGCGCGCCGTGAGGCCAGGAACTCGCCGAGCTCGACGCGGGTGTCCATGCGCTCGACGGTACGACGCGTCGGCCGGGCGAGGGGGGTGCTGCCGGCACCCCTCCCGATCCCGCCTGTCAGCACCTGCTCCGCGGGCGTTGTGTGGGTGTCGCACAGCGACCAGCGAGAGGAACCGATGAAGGCGACCCTGATGTACTGCGCGGGCGACGTCCGCACGGAGGACGTGCCCGACCCCGTCGTCGAACGGCCCACCGACGCCCTGGTGCAGATCACGACGTCCTGCATCTGCGGCAGCGACCTGTGGCCCTACGGCTCGATGGCGCCCGCGGACGGACCGGCCCGCATGGGCCACGAGTTCCTCGGCGTGGTCACCGACGTCGGCGCGGAGGTCGCGGGGCTGCAGGCCGGCGACCACGTCGTCGCGCCGTTCGCCTACTCCGACGGCACCTGCGCCTTCTGCCGCGAGGGCCTCTACACCTCGTGCGTGCACGGCGGGTTCTGGGACGAGCCGGGGCAGCAGGGCGGGCAGGCCGAGGCCATCCGCGTCCCGCTCGCCGACGGCACGCTGACGAAGCTCCCCGTCGCGCCGGACTCCGCGCTCGCCCCGTCCCTGCTGACGCTCTCCGACGTCTTCGGCACGGGCTACCACGCCGCGGTGTGGGGCGGGGTCACCGAGCGCACCACCGTCGCCGTCGTCGGTGACGGCGCCGTCGGGCTGCTCGCGGTGCTGTCCGCGAAGCTGCTGGGCGCCGAGCGGATCGTCCTCATGGGCCGCCACGAGGACCGCACCGGCCTCGGCCGGGAGTTCGGGGCCACCGACGTCGTCGCCGAGCGCGGCGAGGAGGGCGTGGCGAAGGTCCGCGAGCTCACCGGCGGCGAGGGCGTCCACGTCGTCCTCGAGGCGGTCGGGGCCCGGCCCGCCTACGACCAGTCCTTCGGCATCGTCCGCCCGGGCGGCACGATCAGCCGCGTCGGCGTGCCCCAGTACGAGGAGGCACCGGTCGGCTTCGGCAGCCTCTTCGCCGGCAACGTCACCCTCACCGGCGGCCCGGCGCCCACCCGCGCCTACGTCGAGACCCTGCTGCCCGCGGTGCTCGCCGGCACCGTCGAGCCGGGCCGGGTCTTCGACCGCACCGTCGGGCTCGACGGCGTCCCCGACGGCTACCGGGCGATGGCCGACCGCGAGGCCCTCAAGGTGCTGGTGACGCCGTGACCGGCCGGTTCGACGGGAAGGTCGCGTTCGTGACCGGTGCGACCACCGGGATCGGGCGCGCCACCGCTCTCGCGTTCGCGCGCGAGGGTGCCGCCGTGGCGGTGGCCGACATCCGGTTCGACGGTGCACAGGAGACCGCCCGACAGATCGAGGCGGACGGCGGGCAGGCCCTCGCCCTGGCCTGCGACGTGTCGCGCGCCGAGGACGTCGACGCCGCGCTCGCGGCCGTGGTCGAGCGCTTCGGACGCCTCGACGTCGCGTTCAACAACGCCGGCGTCGAGCAGCCCCGCAAGCGGATCACCGAGGTCGCCGACGACGAGTTCGACCGGCTCGTCGCGGTCAACCTCCGTGGCGTCTTCCTGACCATGCGGCGCGAGGTCGAGCTGATGCTCGCCGGCGGCGGTGGTGCCATCGTCAACACGTCCTCCGGCGCGGGCGTGAAGGCGTTCCGCGACCAGGCCGCCTACGCCGCCACCAAGCACGGCGTCGTCGGGCTCACCACCTCGGCCGCCCTCGAGGTCGCCGACCGGGGCGTGCGGATCAACGCCGTCTGCCCCGGCATCGTCGACACCGCGATGATGGGCCGCGTCACCGGCGGCACCGACGAGGGCTACGCGGCGGTCATCGCCCAGGAGCCGAACGGCCGGATGGGGCGGCCCGAGGAGATCGCCGCCGCCGTGCTGTGGCTGTGCTCCGACGACGCCGCCTTCACCGTGGGCCACGCCATGGTGGTCGACGGCGGACAGACCGCCTGACGCCCGTCGTCGGTCGACGCCGCCGACGGGCGGCTACGCCTCGGCAGCCACCGTCTGGGCGTACGCGGCGAGCAGCGCGACCCAGCCGCCTCCCCCGTGCTCGATGGCGCCGTGGACGCCCTCGCCGCCGACGAGGCGCTCGAAGTGGCGGTGCTCGACCTCGACGGTGGTCTGTTTGGGTCCGTCGGCGTG
>CADCTH010000182.1 GCA_902805495.1 uncultured Actinomycetospora sp. | reverse complement strand
CGGGTCCCTTCCGGCCGCGTTGCAGTCGAGCGGTCCGGGTGCTCCTCCAACTTGGAGGAGCACCCGGACCGCTCTGCTGTCACCGTGACGTGGGGCTCGGTACCTCGTGGGCACCACGCTGAGCACGCTCCGGCACATGCGTCACCCAGCACGTGGAGCGCGATCCGTCTGTAGTGGGTGATACAGACCGCACGGCTCCTGAACCGGACACTCCTCGTGCCCGTACGAACGTTCAGGAGGTCCCGTGGCCAGCACCGACGCGTCGCCGTCCAGCAGCGCGACACCGCCGATGCGGCGCATCGCGATCGCGAGCATGACCGGCACGGTGATCGAGTTCTACGACTTCTTCATCTACGGCACCGCCGCCGCCCTCGTGTTCAACAAGGTGTTCTTCCCGTCGCTCGGGGCCGCCGCGGGTACGGCGCTCGCGCTGGCCACCGTCGGCGTCGCCGTCGTCGCGCGGCCGTTCGGCTCGGTGCTCTTCGGGCACTTCGGCGACAAGCTCGGGCGCAAGCGCACGCTGGTGACGACGCTGCTGCTGATGGGCCTGTCGACGCTGGCCATCGGCCTGCTGCCCACCACGGGGACGATCGGCATCGCCGCCCCGATCCTGCTCGTGGTGCTGCGCATCCTGCAGGGCCTCGCGGTCGGCGGGGAGTGGGCCGGCGCCACGCTGCTCACCGCCGAGAACTCGCCGGGGAAGACGCGGGGCAAGTACGCGCTGTTCCCCCAGCTCGGCCCGTCGGTGGCCTTCGCCCTGGCCAGCGCGACGTTCCTCACCACCGCGTTGACCATGAGCAACGAGTCCTTCCTCGCGTGGGGCTGGCGGGTGCCGTTCATCGCCAGCGTCCTGCTCGTCGCCGTCGGGCTCTACGTGCGGCTCGCCATCACCGAGACCGCGGCGTTCATGGCCCGGGAGAAGACGACGAGCACGCGCATGCCGGTCATGGAGGTGCTGAGCACCCACACGGGCCGGGTGGCGCTCGGCGCGGGCTCGACGATGGCCGTGTTCGCGTTCTTCTACATCGGCGTCACGTACCTGACGAGCTACGGCACCCAGGAGCTCGGGCTGCCGCGCACCACGGTGCTCGCCTGGGGCATCGTCGGCGGCCTCGTCTTCGCGGCCACCACGATCGTCGGCGCGATCCTCTCCGACCGCGTCGGACGACGGAAGATGATCATCATCGGCAACGCGTCCGCGATCGTGGCCGGCGTCATCGCGTTCCCGATCCTCGACATCGGCACCTCGTGGTCGTTCGGCCTCGGGCTGTCGGTGGTGCTCGGCGTCGTCGGCATCGCCTACGGCCCGCAGGGCGCGCAGCTGCCCGAGCTCTTCCCGACGCACTACCGCTACACCGGCGCGGGCATGGCGTACAACCTCGCCGGCGTCCTCGGCGGCGGCGTCGTCCCGCTGATCGCCACCGCGCTGGTCGCCGGACTCGGGTCGAGCCTCGCGATCGGTGTGCTGCTCGCCGGCCTGTCGGTGGTCAGCCTGCTCTGCACCATCGCGCTGCCCGACACCAACGCCGAGTCCATCGCCTACACCGCGACCGCCCCCGCGACGGCGTGATCACGGCCGGCCGAGCGTCCCGTCTGTCCCTTTCGGGGCGCTCGTCCGGCCCGTAGCCTGCCCCCAACCCGCGCTCCGGCGGCCGGATCGAGGACAGCGATGGCTCCCCACGACGCCCTACCCTCGCCGACCGTCTCACCCTTCCTGCTGGCCGAGCCCGGCGCGGTGAGCCGGCGCATCGAGGCGCTCGGTGTCCCGCGCCCCGTGCGTGCCGGCCAGCACCTCTACCGGCAGGGCGAGCCGTCGTCGGCGTTCCACGTCGTGGTCAGCGGCCGGGTCCGGGTGCACATGCTGCGCCCCGACGGGACGGTGCGGGTGATCTCGTGGGCCGAACCGGGCGCGAGCCTCGGCGAGGGCGTCTGCTTCGACGGCGGGCTGAACCAGGTGTCGGCGACCGCGATCACGCCGTGCGAGCTGCTCGCCGTCGGCCGCGACGCCCTGGTCGCCGCCGCCCGCGACGACCCGGAGCTGCTCGTCGAGGTCGTGCGCCGGGTGTCCCACAAGCAGCGGGTGCTGCACCTGCACGTCTTCCTCGACGGCCTGCCCGCCCGGGAGCGGGTGGTGCTGCTGCTCGGGCACCTCGTCGAGGCCTACGGCGACGGCGCGCTGGGGACGTCGTCACGGCTGTCCGTGCGGCCGCCGGTGGACGAGCTCGCGCTGATGGTGGGGCTGACCCGCGTGACCCTCAGCCGCGAGCTCTCGCGCCTCGTCGCCGAGGGCGTGCTGGTCAAGGACGGCCGGAGCATCGTGGTGCGCGACCTGGCGACGCTGCGCCGCCGCGTCGACGCGGTGGCGGTGTAGGCCCTCAGGGACGCAGGGGCCGCAGGCGGCGCAGCACCGCGCGCACCACCAGCGGGGCCCCGACGGGCAGCAGCAGGCAGCCCGTCGCGCCGAGGGCGACCAGGCCTGCCGCGTCGGCCTGCAGGCCCAGGGCCAGCGGGATCACGCCGAGCAGGACGGTGGCGAGCAGCCCGACGAGGACCATGACGTCAGCGACGCCGAGGCCGTCCGCGGGTGCGCTCACGCGCCGGACGAAGTGCGGGTCCTGGCGCGCGAGCGCGCGGACGATCTGGGTGTAGGCGTCGGGGGCCTCGTGCTCCACGACACCGGGGTGGGCAGACGGGACGCCGCGGACACCGTGTCCTCGGCCACCGGCTCCTGCTCAGCGTGGCGACGTCCGCCGGATCACCTCGTCGATCGCCGCGCCCAGCCCCTCGCTGGAGTCGCCGACGATCGCGCGCAGGTAGATGCCGTCGCCGACGGCGGCGACCAGGTCGGCGGACAACGGGTCGCCGAGCTCCTCGGTGAGCGCCGCCCGCCAGCCGGCCAGGCAGCGGCGCGTGGCCTCGGCGGCGCGGGGCTCGGTGGTCGCGAGCTTGATCAGGGCCACCGTCGCCCGGTACACGGGGCTGCCCGCGACGGGCTCGTCCACCGAGGTGCGCAGGTAGTACGCCGCGACGCCCTCGGGGGCAGCGCGGGCGGCGGCGAGGTCGTCGTCGTTGAGGCCCCGCGCCCGCTCGAGGAGGCCCTCGAGCAGGGCCTCCCGCGAGCCGAAGTGGTAGAGCAGGCCGCCCTTGGACACCCCGGCGGCGGTGGCCACGGCCTCGAGCGTGACCGTCTCGGGGCCGGAGGTCACCACCAGCTCGGTGTACGCGTCGAGGATGCGGTCGCGCTGTGACGGGCGAGGCACGCCGTTGACAGTAGACCGTCCAGCCGGTGTAGTTTCGACCTCGTCCGAAACTGGACCGTCTGGACGGTCCACTCACCGTGGAGGCGCGTCATGTCCCGCCGGTCGCCCTGGGTCGCGCTGGCCGTCCTGGTGATGCCCGTGCTGCTCATCAGCATCGACATGACGGTGCTGGGCACCGCCCTGCCCGCCCTGGCGGAGGATCTGCAGCCCGGCGCCGCCGCGCAGCTCTGGATCGTCGACGCCTACTCGTTCGTGCTGGCCGGGCTGCTGGTGACCATGGGCACGCTCGGCGACCGCATCGGCCGGCGGCGCCTGCTGATGTGGGGGGCGGCGGCCTTCGGGGTCGCCTCGGTGCTCGCGGCGTTCGCGCCGACGGCCGGGGCGCTGATCGTCGCGCGCGCCCTGCTCGGCCTGGGCGGCGCGACGCTCATGCCCTCGACGTTCTCGCTGATCAAGACGGCGTTCCCCGAGCCGCGCCGGCGGGCCACGGCCGTCGCCGTCTGGTCCGCGGCGTTCTCCGGTGGCGCCGCCGCGGGGCCGGTGGTCGCGGGCGTGCTGCTCGAGCACCTGTGGTGGGGCTCGGTGTTCCTCGTCAACGTCCCGGTGATCGCCGTGCTGCTCGTGCTCGGGCCGCTCGTGGTGCCCGAGAGCCGCGACCCGCACCCCGGCCCGTTCGACCTGCTCTCCGCGGTGCTGTCGCTCGGGGCGATGCTGCCGCTGGTGTACGCGTTCAAGACCGTCGCCACCGAGGGCGCGACGGTCGGCGCCGGGCTCGCCGCGGTGCTCGGCGTCGCCGCGGGCACGGTGTTCGTCCGGCGCCAGCGCCGCCTCGCGCACCCGCTGCTCGACCTCGGCCTCTTCGCGCGCCGCTCGTTCTCGGTGTCGGTGTCGGTGAACCTGCTCGGCGTGTTCGCGCTGGTCGGGCTGCTCCTGCTGCTGCCCCAGTACCTGCAGCTCGTGCTCGGCATGGGCCCGCTGGAGGCGGCGCTGTGGATGCTGCCCGGCTCGGTGGCGGGCGTGGCCGGGGCGCTCGGGGGCGCGCGGCTGGCGCGACGGCTCCGCGCGCCGGGTCTCATCGGGACGGGCCTCGCGGCGGCGGCCGCCGGGCTGGTGCTGGTCGCGGCGCTCGGGGGTCTCGCCGGCGTGGTCGTCGGCTTCGTCCTGCTCGGCACCGGGGTGGCGCTGTCGGAGGCGCTGACCAACGACCTGATCCTCGCCGCCGCGCCCGCCGACCGCGCCGGGGCCGCGTCGGCGATCTCCGAGACCGGCTACGAGCTCGGCGGCGCGCTGGGCACCGCGGTGCTGGGCAGCGTCGCGGCCGCAGTGTTCACCGGGCGCACCGGCGAGGAGACGCTCGGCGGCACCGTGGTGCGCGCGGGCGAGCTGGTGCGGGCGGGCGAGCTGACCACGGACGCGGGCGCGACTCTGGTCGCCGGCGCGCGCGAGGCGTTCGTCGTGGGCCTGCAGGGTGCCGCGGCGCTCGGGGCGATCGTGCTGGCACTGACCGCGTTCGGCGCCTGGCGGCTGCTGGGCCGCGCGGACACCGACCTGACGGCACCCGAGCGCGAGCCCGCCGCCGTGTGACGGCGGAGCCGGGCGCGGGTCAGCGTCAGCGGGGCTGGATCTCGCTCATCTCGCCCCAGCCGTCCTGGTCGACGCCCTGGACGTTGATGATCTTCGGTGGAGTGTCGACCCACTCGGGGGCCTGCTCGGTGAACTTCCGGAAGTGGTCGGACTGCACGTGGGCCTCGGCCGCGTCGTCCTGGAACGCCTCGACCAGCACGTACGTGTTGTCCTCGGAGAGGTGGCGCGCCCACTCGAAGAAGATGTTGCCGGGCTCCTGACGCACCGCGTCGGTGAACTCCTGCACCAACGACGGGAACTGCTCGGCGTACTCCGGCTTCACCGTCCACTTGACGTTGATGAGGATCAACGGGGGCTCCCTCTTCGTGACGACGTCTGCGGGCGGTGGTCATCCTCGCGCGCCGGGCCACCGCGCCGCCACGACCGGTTCTGAGACAAAAACTCGTACTTGTCTCAGCGCGGGCCGCGACCTACCGTCGGGACCGTGACCGCCACCGAGCCGTCCGCCCCGAGCCGCCGGGTGCTCAGCGAGGACGAGGCCGCCGCCGTGCGCCGCGGGGTGCCCGATCCCGGCATCGCGCTGCCCGCGGTCGCCTGGCCCACCGTCGCGCTGTGGGTCGGCTCGCTGGCGCTCTGGGTCGGCGCGACCGCCCTGGCCCTCGCCGCGCTGGACGGGGCCGTGAGCCGGTGGTGGCTGGTCGCGAGCGTCCCGGCGCACGCGCTGGTCACGTTCACCATGTTCACGGTCCTGCACGAGGCCACCCACCACGCCGCGGGACGCCTGCGGTGGGTCAACGCGGCGCTCGGACGCCTCTCGGTCCCGTTCGTGGCGGCGTGGGCGACGTTCCCGCTCGTGCGCTTCATCCACATCGAGCACCACCGGCACACCAACGAGGACGTCCTGCTCGACCCCGACGCCTGGGTCGAGGGCGGTCCGACGTGGCAGCGCCCGCTGCGGTGGATGGCGATCGACGGCTGGTACTTCCGCTTCTACGGGCCGCGGATGCGGCACCGCCCGCGCGGCGAGGTGGCCGGGGCGCTGGTGAACCTGGCGGTGGTGATCGGGCTGGCGGTCACGCTCGTCGCGACCGGGCACGGCCTCGCACTGGTGATGGTCTACCTGCTGCCGCAGCGCCTGGGCATCGGCGTACTCGCCTGGTGGTTCGACTGGCTGCCCCACCACGACCTCGGCGTCACCGCGCGCACCGACCGCTTCCGCGCGACCCGCGTGCGCGTGGGACGCGAGTGGTTCATGACGCCCGTGATGCTGTACCAGAACTACCACCTGGTGCACCACATCCACCCGACCATCCCGTTCTACCGCTACGTGCGTGCGTGGGAGAACACCCGCGACGACTTCCTCGCCCGCGACGTCCCCATCGCCACGGCGTGGGGCACCGAACTCACGCCCGCCGAGTACCGGGCCTGGCGCGGGCTCACCGACGGGATGGACGGGCCGGCGGGCGAGGTCCGTCCCGGCTTCCACCGGCTGCGGGTCGCCGAGGTCCGGCGGCTCACGGCGGACGCCGTCGCGGTCACCTTCGACGTCCCCGACGAGCTGGCCGCCACCTTCGCCCACCGCCCCGGGCAGCACGTCACGGTGCGGGCCTGGCTCGACGGTGCCGACGGGGCGGGCCGCGAGGAGGTCCGCCGCACGTACTCGGTGTGCTCGGCCGCGGGGTCCGGGGTGCTGCGCGTCGGGATCCGGACGGTCGACGGCGGCCGCTTCTCGACGTGGGTGGCCCGCGACCTGACCGCGGGCGACACGCTCGAGGTCGCGGCGCCCGCGGGGCGCTTCACCCCGGAGCCGCCCGCGGGGCTCGGGTCGGGGCGGCGCCTCGTCGCTGTGGCCGCGGGCAGCGGGATCACGCCGGTGCTCCCGATAGTCGCGGACGTGCTCGACGCCGAGCCCGCG
>CADCTH010000181.1 GCA_902805495.1 uncultured Actinomycetospora sp. | reverse complement strand
GGTCAGCCGCGCGCCGAGACCAGCGCCTCCCACGCGCGCCGGCGCGCCTCGGCCAGCGCCGCCCACAGCGGAGCGGTCCCGCCCAGCGCGCCGGGCACCACGGGTACCTCGCGCGGGGCGAGCTCGGCCACGGTGGCGATGACGTGGGGGAGCAGCCCGGGCACCAGGCCCACCGGGCCGCCTAGCACGAGCAGGCCGGGGTCGACGGTCGCGCACACCGCGACGGCCGCCTCGCCCAGCGTGCGCCCGGCGTCGGCGATGGCGTTGTCGTCCACGGGTTCCCCGTCGTCGCCGTCCGGGTCGGCCGGGGCCCGCAGTCCGTACTGCGCCATCGCGTCGCCGAACCGGAAGCGGCCGTCGCCCGGTCCCACCGGGAGGTAGCCGATCTCGCCCGCGAGGCCGTGGGCGCCGCGGACGAGCAGCCCGTCGAGCACCAGGCCCAGGCCGACACTGTGCCGCTCGCCGACGTAGAGGTAGGCGAAGGACGGCGTGCCCAGGGCGGCGCCCTGGTCGCGCTCGGCCAGCGCCGCGAAGTTCACGTCGTTGTCCAGCACGATCATCGCCGGGTCGATCCCGCGGACGTCGTCGTCGCCGAGCACGCCGGCCGGGAACGTCGACTCGTGCAGCTCGACCACCCGCCCGGTCGCGGGGTCGACGGGGTTAGCGATCGACACGGCCACCGCCCGCAACGGCCGCCCCTGCTCGCACCACCGCCCGCGCACGGCCCCGAGGACCTCGTCGAGGCGCGCCACGACGTCGTGGTCGCGCGGCGGGTCGTGGTCGGTGCTCTCGAGCCTGTGCCCGACCAGGTCCGCCACCGCCGTGCGCACCACCGTGCAGTTGATCTCGACGGCCGCGACCACCCCGGTGCCCGGCGCGAGGTCGTACAGCGTCGCGACGGCACCGGGCACCCCCGAGCGCGGCCCGACCGACACCAGCACCTCGTCGGCCTCGAGCCGCCGCACCGCCTCGCTGATCGCCGGCGGCGAGATCGCGGTGCGCCGCGACAGCTCCGCCCGTGTCAGCGGCCCGTCCTCCGCCGCGACGCACTCGAGGATCGCCCGCTCGGTCGTCGCGCGGCGCAGTCCGCTGTGCGGCGACGCAACGCGCGGCCCCGTCACCGGATCGTGCTCCCCCTCCGGCATGGCCACCTCCCCCCTCGTCGCGTGCAGGGTAGGGGCCCTCGCCCGGCGGACACGCCCGTCACCCACGGTTGCGCCGTCCGGCTCGCCGTCACACGGTCGAGTCGTCCTCCCGGAAGACCAGCCCCAGCTGATCGGCCGCCTCCGCGAGCACGCCCTGGACGGCCAGCGTGTCGTCCAGCGGCATCACGGTGCTCTCGGTCGCGCCGCGGCGCAGGCAGTCGGTGACCTCGACCAGCTCGTGGTAGAGCCCGGAGCCGGTGGCGGGTAGCTCGATGCGCTCGCCCTCGTCGTCGGTGTCGTGGTGCAGCACGATCGCGGTCGGGTGGTGGAACCGGGGCAGCACGTCGATCCAACCCGTCGTCCCGAACACCCGCGCCTGGCCGGGCGAGGGGCTGTGGAACGAGGTGTGCATCGTCGCGAAGCGGCCCTCGGGGAAGCCGAGCAGCATCGCGCCGTCGGCGTCGACGCCGGTGGACTCGCGGGTGGCCACCGCGTGGACGCGGTCGGGCGTGCCCAGCACCATCTGGGCGAACGACACCGGGTAGACGCCGAGGTCGAGCAGCGCGCCGCCGCCGAGCTCGAGGGAGAACAGGCGGTCGGTGGGGTCGACGTCGCGCACCGTGCCGAGGTCGGCCTGCACCGAGCGGGGCTCGCCGATGGCGCCCTCGGCGATCAGCTCGCGCAGGCGCACCACCGCGGGCTGGAAGCGCGTCCACATCGCCTCCATGGCGAACACCTGGTGGGTGCGCGCCGTGTCGACCACCCGCCAGGCGCCGGCCAGGGTCGCGGTGAACGTCTTCTCCACCAGCACGGCCTTGTCGGCCTCGAGGCAGGCCACCGCGAGCGCGGCGTGCTGGGGATGGGGCGTGGCGATGTAGACGACGTCGACGTCCGGGTCGTCGACCAGGGCGCGGTAGCTGCCGTGGGCGCGGGTGTCGGGGCCCCCGTGCTCGTCGGCGAAGGCCCGGGCGCGCTCGGCCGACCGCGAGCCGACCGCGGCCAGCGTCGTGCCCTCGACGAGGGCGAGGTCGGCGGCGACCTTGGCGGCGATGCGTCCCGGTCCCGCGACGGCCCAGCGGATGGGTGGGAGACGCAGCGCGGCGGAGCTCGACCCGGTGTCCATCCCGTCGTCTGGCATGGCGCTCACTGTGTCAGGCACCCGGGGGGTCGAGGAGGTCGACGTCGCGGGCGGTCCCGGACACCACGAGCACCCCGTCCTCGGCGCGCAGCTCGGTCGCGGTGATGGCGAACGGCAGCTGGCCGGGGTCGACGCTCGTGGAGAACCCGGACAGCTGCGCGCGCAGCGCGGCGGCGGCCACGCGGGCGATCGCGTCGTCGGCGCCCTCGGTGCGGATGTCGCGGGCCTGCAACGTGATCTGCCCGCCCGAGAGCCGGAACGACGCGACCACCGCGACCCGCACGGACTGCCCGCCGACGGTCGTCGTCGAGGTCAGGCGCACCGACGAGGCGGGGTCGACGCCCGCGAGGGCGCGGCTGCTGCCCGAGGCGCCGGAGTCGTCGGCGTCGGCCTCGCTGCGCAGGCGCTCGAGGTCGTCGGCGGTGAGCGGCTCGATCGTCAGCTCACCGACGTCGAGCAGCCGCGCGAGGTCGGTCGGGTTGACGCGCGCGGAGGCGGTGACCTGCTCGGCGGGGATGCGCCGCACCTGCCCGTTCACCAGGTTCTCCAGCGGCACCGACACGCCCTCGAGGTCGGCGGTCAGGGTGATGTCGCGCAGCTCGCCGTAGGCGATGCCGGGCGCCGAGAGCCCCACGTCGTCGTAGCGCCCGGCGAGGGCCTGGGTGAGGAACGGGAAGCCGCGCACGTCGACCTCCGGGGGGTTCGGCAGATCGAGCGCCTCGCCCAGGGCGACCGCGACGCGGTCCTCGGCCACCCAGCGCGCCGCGAAGTCGACACCGACCAGGACGGCGACGATGACGACCAGGGTGATGAGGAGTCCGCGCACGGGCCCACCGTGTCATCGACGACGGTGGGCCCTCCGCTGCGGGTCGTGCCCGGCGGGCGGGTGGCGGAGGATACGGGATTCGAACCCGTGAGGGTGTGAGCCCAACACGATTTCCAATCGTGCGCCTTAGGCCGCTCGGCCAATCCTCCGCGGGAGAGCGTACAGCCCCGATCCGCACCGACCCGGGGGCCGGTACGGCTGCGGAGGGTTCGATACACTGTGGACGGACCCCGCGCGGCGTCCATCCTGTGAACTCCCCCAGGGCCGGAAGGCAGCAAGGGTCAGCGGGCTCTGGCGGGTGCGCGGGGTCCCCTTTTGTCTCGGCAGAGCCGGTCCCTCGCCGTCGGAACGTCCGCGTAGCCTCGGGCCGTGGCTCTGGCGCTCTACCGCAAGTACCGGCCGGGCACGTTCGCCGAGGTCGTCGGGCAGGAGCACGTCACCGATCCGCTGCGCACCGCGCTGTCGGCCGGCCGGGTCAACCACGCCTACCTGTTCTCCGGGCCGCGCGGCTGCGGCAAGACCTCCAGCGCCCGCATCCTCGCCCGCTCGCTGAACTGCGTGCAGGGCCCGACGCCCGACCCCTGCGGGGTGTGCGAGTCGTGCGTTGCCCTCGCCCCCAACGGCCCCGGCTCGCTCGACGTCACCGAGATGGACGCAGCCAGCCACAACGGCGTCGACGACGCCCGCGAGCTGCGCGACCGCGCCCACTTCGCGCCGGTGGGCTCGCGGTACCGCGTCTTCATCATCGATGAGGCGCACATGGTCACCACCGCGGCGTTCAACGCGCTGCTCAAGGTGGTCGAGGAGCCGCCCGAGCACCTGATCTTCGTGTTCGCCACCACCGAGCCGGACAAGGTGCTCACCACCATCCGCTCGCGCACCCACCACTACCCGTTCCGCCTGCTGCCGCCCAGCACGCTGCGCGGGCTGCTCGAGCGCATCTGCACCGAGGAGGGCGTCACCGTCGAGCCGGCGGTCTACCCGCTGGTCGTGCGCGCGGGCGGGGGCTCGGCGCGCGACTCGCTGTCGGTGCTCGACCAGCTGCTGGCCGGCGCGGGTCCCGAGGGTGTCACGTACGCGCACGCCGTGGGCCTGCTCGGGGTCACCGACGTCGCGATCCTCGACGACGTCGTCGACGCGCTCGGTGCGCAGGACGGGCCCGCGCTGTTCGGGGCCGTCGACCGTCTCGTCGAGGCCGGGCACGACCCGCGGCGCTTCGCTGCCGACCTGCTCCAGCGCCTGCGCGACCTCATCCTCGTCAACGCGGTGCCCGACGCCGGCGAGCGCGGGATGGTCGACGTCCCCGCCGACGAGCTCGAGCGCATGGTCGACCAGGCGCAGCGCCTCGGGCCGGCGGCCCTGGCCCGGCACGCCGAGCTGGTGCACACCGCGCTCACCGAGATGCGCGGGGCCACCGCGCCGCGCCTGCTGCTCGAGCTGGTCTGCGCGCGGATGCTCCTGCCCGCGGCGTCGTCGGCGGACGCGGCGATGGTCCAGCGCCTCGAGGGCGTGGAGCGGCGCCTGGCGGTGGGCGCGCCCGGTCCGAGCGGCTCCGGTGACGATGCCGGCGGGCGCTACAGCCGGCCCTCGCAGCGGTCCGGCGACGCCGACGAGTCCCCGCCCCGGGCGAGCGATCTCGACGCCACCGTCGTCCCGCCCACCGACCGGCCGACGGCCACGGTCGCCAGCCGCGACGCTCCGCCGCGCGACGCCCCGACG
>CADCTH010000180.1 GCA_902805495.1 uncultured Actinomycetospora sp. | reverse complement strand
CGTCCGGCCGCATCCCTGCGCTCGGCCTCGTCGCGCTCGACGACGTCGAGGGCGGGCTCGTGCGCGACGCCGACGGCCGTCCGGGGCCGGGTCGCGGGGGTGCCGCGCCGGTGGTGCGCACCCCGGTCTACACCGCGCACCCGCAGGTCGCGGCGGTGCTCGGCGCGCTGACGACCCGGCTCACCGACGACGTGGTGCGCGAGCTGGACCGGCGGATCACCGTCGAGGGCCGCGACGCCCGCGACGTCGCCCGCGGCCGGGCGCGGGACGCCGGGCTCACGCCCTGAGCGCCGGTCAGGGGGTCAGGGCGGCGACGGCCTGCGGCGGCGGCACCGTGCCGCCGATGAGGTCGAGCACCGCGCAGGCCGAGGCGGGCGCGTCGAGCAGGGCGAGCAGGACGGCGGCGTCGTCCTCGCGGGGCACCTCGCCGTAGCCGACCGGCGGTTCGCCGCCGACGGGCCCGAGCCGCACGAGGCCGGTCCCGGGCTCGTCCGTGAGTCGCCCGGGCCGCACGATCGTCAGGTCGAGGTCGTCCCGGGCGCGCAGCGCGTCCTCGGCGGCCTTCTTCGCGCGCAGGTAGTGCGCCCAGATGGAGTCGTCGTCCTCGGGAGCGGGCGGGTCGTCGAGGCCCATCGCCGAGACCAGCCTGTAGCGCCGCACTCATGCGGCGGCCGCGGCGTCGGCCAGCAGCACGGCGGCGTCGCGGTCGACGGTGTCCTTGCGCTCGGCGGTGCTGCCGGGGCCCGCGCCGGCCGCGAACACCACGGCGTCCGCGCCGGTCAGCTGGGTCGCGAGCTCGCCCGCGTCGATCGCCTCGAGGTCGGCGACCACCGGCTCGGCGCCGGCCTCGCGGACGTCGTCGGACTGGGCGGGGTCCCGGATGAGCGCGCTGGTGGCGTCCCCGCGCGCGGCGGCGCGGCGCTCGAGCAGGAGCGCGATCTTCCCGTGTCCCCCGGCGATGGCGATGCGCATGATCCGACCCTACGCGGGGACAGTTGGTGTCCGACTTGTCCGTTTCGGCGCCCCGTGGAATCCGTGGTCTTGCCCACCACGGAGGCATCACGTGTGATGTGGGCCGCGTTTGGACCGCCACCCAAGCCGCAGGAGGACACCGAGTGAGAGCCGTCCGGGTACACGCCTACGACGAGCCCCCGCAGCTCGACGACGTGCCCGAACCGACGATCCAGGGCCCGCACGACGTGATCGTCAAGATCGGCGGCGCGGGTCTGTGCCGGACGGACCTGCACATCATCGAGGGCCAGTGGGCCGAGATCTCCGGCGTCACGCTGCCGTACACGATCGGCCACGAGAACGCGGGCTGGGTCACCGAGGTCGGCTCGGCGGTCACCGACGTCGCCGTCGGCGACACCGTGATCCTGCACCCGACGCCCACCTGCGGGCTCTGCCACGCCTGCCGCGCGGGCGACGACATGCACTGCGCGAACTCGACCTTCCCCGGCATCGACAGCGACGGCGGGATGGCCGAGTACCTGCACACGCACGCCCGGGCCGCCATCGTGCTCGACGAGGGCACGAACCCGCAGGACGTCGCCGCGCTGGCCGACGCCGGGATCACCGCGTACCACGCGGTGCGCAAGGCGATGCCGTTGCTGTACCCCGGCACCCACTGCGTCGTGGTCGGCGCCGGCGGCCTCGGGCACATCGGCATCCAGTGCCTGGCCGCGCTGACCGCCACCGAGATCACCGTCGTCGATCCGAACCCCGAGGCGCTGGAGCTCGCCGAGCAGATCGGCGCGCACCACACCGTGCTCGCCGACGGCTCGCAGGTCGACCAGGCCGCGGAGATCTCGAACGGCGGCGCGCAGGTGGTGCTCGACTTCGTCGGCGAGGGCGGCGCGGAGAAGCAGGCGCCGTCGCTGCTCGAGAACGGTGGGTCGCACTTCGTCATCGGCTACGGCGGCGCGCTGGACCTCGACACCATCCAGATCGTGTCCCGTGAGATCAACGTGATCGGCAACCTCGTCGGCACGTACAACGACCTCGTCGAGCTGATGAACCTCGCCCAGCGGGGCCTCGTCACGCTCCACACGCAGACCCATTCGCTGGACGACGTGCACACCGCGATCGCCGATCTCGAGAACGGCCGCATCCGCGGCCGCGGCATCCTCGTCCCCTAGTCATCCCTCCATCCACCACCGTTCGGGAGGACATCCGTGTACGAGAAGAATGGCGAGAAGTACTTCGTCGTCGATTCCCACATGCACTACTGGGACGCGTCGCCGGAGAACTGGGTGCCCGGCGCCGAGCAGTACGCCAAGGGCTGGATCGAGTGCTTCCACGCCTACCAGTCGCTGGGCCCGGCCGAGACGCACCAGAGCATCGAGGACTTCCAGAAGGTCTCCGAGGACCAGCTGATGCGCGAGGTCTTCGACGAGGGCCACGTCGACGTCGCGATCTTCCAGTCGACCTACCTGCGCGAGTGGTACAAGAACGGCTTCAACACCAGCGAGCGCAACGGCGAGCTGGCGAAGAAGCACCCGGAGAAGTTCCGCGTGAACACGCGCTTCGACCCGCGCGACGGCGACGCCGGGATGCGCGAGTTCGAGGCCAACGTCGAGCGCTACCAGCCGCTGGGCGCGAAGCTCTACACCGCGGAGTGGAACGGCGACTCGCGCGGGTTCAAGCTCTCCGACCCGGAGTGCTACCGGTTCCTGGAGCGCGCCCAGGAGCTCGGGATCCGCAACATCCACGTCCACAAGGGCCCGACGATCTGGCCCCTGGACAAGGACGCCTTCGACGTCTCCGACGTCGACCACGCCGCCACCGACTTCCAGGGCCTCAACTTCATCGTCGAGCACGTGGGACTGCCGCGCATCGAGGACTTCTGCTTCATGGCGACGCAGGAGCCCAACGTCTACGCCGGGCTGTCGGTGGTTACCGGCGGCCTCATGCACGCCCGGCCCCGCTTCTTCGCGAAGGTGATGGGGGAGCTGCTGTTCTGGGTCGGCGAGGACAAGATGACCTTCGGCAGCGACTACGGCATCTGGGAGCCGAAGTGGCAGGTCGAGGGGCTCGTCGACTGGGACTACCCGAGCGACGAGTTCTCCGACTACCCGCGGCTCGGCACGGCCGGCAAGAAGAAGATCCTCGGTCTGAACGCCG
>CADCTH010000179.1 GCA_902805495.1 uncultured Actinomycetospora sp. | reverse complement strand
GGCGCCGCGGGCGTCGCCCGGCGCGTGCTCGAGCGCGGTGGCGAAGAAGCGCGCGGCCTCGGTGTGCGCGCCGGAGGCCGCCGCGACCCGCCCGGCGCGCGCGCCGTAGCGGAACACGCGGGAGTCGTCGCCGGCGGCGAGCGCGTGGTGGGCGAGCACCGCCGGGTCGGGCTCCGGGAGCGTCTCGAGCGCGGCGAGCATCCGCCGGTGCAGGTCGATCTCGCCGCCGGGCGGGATGGCGCCGGCGACGGCGAGGCGGCAGATGTCGTGGCGGTAGGTGATGCCGCGGCGCTCGCGGGCGATGAGGCCGGCGGCGGCGAGCGTGCGCAGGGGCCCGATCCCCACGCCGAGCGCGGGCAGCAGCGTGTCCGGCACGGCGCCGGGCGCGGCCGCGAGCAGGTCGGCCAGGTCGCGGGCGGCCGCGTCGAGGTCGGCGGTGCGGGCGAGCACCGCGTCGCGCACCGAGGCGGGCAGCGCGTCCCCGTCCTGGCTGATCACCTCGGTGACGAAGAACGAGTTGCCGCGCGTGAGCCGGTGCAGGCGGGCGGGGTCGAGCAGGCGCTCGCCGACCAGCGCGGTGACGGCGTCGACGGACAGCGGGCCGAGCTCCACGCGCGTCGCGGCGGGCGTGCGCGCGACGTCGCCGAGCAGCGCCCGCAGCGCCGGCTCGGCGTCGGGCTCGTCGGCCCGGTAGGTGGCCAGCACCAGCGAGCGGCAGTGCGTGATGCGGCGCAGCAGGAAGCGCAGCAGGTCGATCGTCGCCTCGTCGGCCCACTGCAGGTCGTCGACGACGAGCAGCAGCGGGCGCGCGGTGAGCACCTCGAGCAGCGCGCGGTGGATCTCGTGCGGGGGGACGCCGGCGTGGAGCAGCCCGGCGACGGGCTCGCCGAGGTCACCGGCCACGTCGTGCAGCGGGCCCAGCGGGCGGGGCACGCCCAGCGGATCGCAGACGCCCCAGAGGACCTCGGCGGTGTCGAGCCCGGCGGCGACGTGGCGCGCCAGCGAGGTCTTCCCGATGCCCGACTCCCCGGCGAGCAGGACGATCGAGCCCGACCCGGACCGCGCCTCCTGCCAGGCCCGCTCCAGGAGGCGCCGCTCGTCGTCGCGCTCGAGCAACTCCACGGCCATCACGGTACGTGATCGAAGTCACGGGGGGAACGTCCCGTTCGGCCCAGTGCTGTCCCCCGGAACATGGGGAGGCGTTCCCGATGTGCGGGAGAGGTCGGGCGGCGGACGCTCAGCGTGGCGGTCGGGACGTCCCCGACCCCACGCACGAGGGAGGACCACCATGACCGAGACCGTCACCGAGACCGCCGCCGACAAAGCCCTCAAGGCGAAGCACCGCACGATGTGGGGCCTCGGCGACTACCCCGACGTGGCCGCCCGCCTCATCCCGGAGCTCGGCCCCGTCCTGGTCACCGCGGTGGGGATCCGTCCCGGCGACCGGGTGCTCGACGTCGCCGCCGGCACCGGGAACGTCGCGGTGCCCGCCGCGCTCGCCGGCGCCGACGTCGTCGCCTCCGACCTCACCCCGGAGCTCTTCACCGCCGGGCGGGCGTTCGCGGCGAGCCAGGGCGTGGACGTGCGGTGGGAGGAGGGCGACGCCGAGGCCCTGCCCTACGCCGACGACACGTTCGACGTCGTGACCTCCTGCGTCGGCGTCATGTTCGCGCCGCACCACCAGCAGGCCGCCGACGAGCTCGTGCGCGTCGCGCGTCCCGGTGGGCGCCTCGGCCTCATCAGCTGGACGCCCGAGGGCTTCGTCGGCGACCTGTTCAAGACCATGAAGCCGTACATGCCGCCGCCGCCACCGGGCGCGCAGCCCCCGCCGCTGTGGGGCGACGAGGAGCACGTCCGCACCCTGCTCGGCGACCGCGTCACCGACGTCGAGGCCCGCCGGCAGACGGTGACCGTGACGATGTTCGAGTCGCCGGAGGACTTCCGCGCCTACTGGCGGGAGACCTACGGGCCGACGATCGTGGCCTACCGCAACAACGCCGACGACCCCGAGCGCACCGCGGCGCTGGACCGCGACATCACCGCGGTGGCCGAGCGCCACGACCGGGGCACGGGCGTCACGGTGATGGACTGGGAGTACCTGCTGCTGACGGCCCGGGTGGCCTGACCCGCCGGCTCCCGGGGTCGCCGGTCAGCGCAGCGCGCCGGCGACCTCGGGCTCGACCTCCGGCTGGGGCTCGGGCTGGTCGGGTTGCCCGCTCGCGATGCCGGGCTCGACGTTCGACTCGGTGTGGATCGGGCCCTCGCGGTCAGACAGCGGCGTCCCGCGCCCGCCCCACTGCTGGGCGATCATCTCGGCCGCGATCGAGACCGCGGTCTCCTCCGGGGTGCGGGCGCCGAGGTCGAGCCCGATCGGGCTGGACATGTGCGCGAGCTCCTCGGGCGTCACGCCCGCGTCGAGCAGGCGCTGCCGGCGGTCGAGGTGGGTGCGCCGCGAGCCCATGGCGCCGATGTAGCCGACCTGCGGCAGGCGCAGCGCCACCTCGAGCAGCGGCACGTCGAACTTCGGGTCGTGGGTGAGCACGGCGAGCGAGGTGCGCCCGTCGATGCGCCCGGCGTCGGCCTCGGCGGCGAGGTAGCGGTGGGGCCAGTCGACGACGACCTCGTGGGCCTCGGGGAAGCGGCTGGACGTGGCGAACACCGGGCGCGCGTCGCACACGGTGACCCGCATGCCGAGGAACGTGCCGATGCGCGCCACGGCGGCGGCGAAGTCGATGGCGCCGAAGACGATGAGCCGCGGCGGCGGGGCGAACGACTCGACGAACACCTGCAGGCCCTCGCCGCGGCGCTCGCCGTCGGTGCCGTAGGACACGAGCACCGAGCGGCCCGCCGCCAGCAGACCGCGGACGTCGTCGCGCAGCGCGTCGTCGAGGCGGGCCGAGCCGGTGCTGCCCTCGACCTCGTCGGGCCAGACCACGAGCCGGCGCCCGATGCGGTCGGCGGGCCCGGAGACGACCGTCGCCACGGCGACCGAGCGGTGCTCGCGCACGGCCTCCGCGATGGCGCCGAGCTGGGGGAACGACTCGCGGTCGACGCGCTCGACGTAGACGTCGAGGATGCCGCCGCAGGTCAGGCCGACGGCGAACGCATCGTCGTCGGACACGCCGTAGCGCTGCAGCGTGGCGTCATCGGTGCCCTCGAGGATGCCCGAGCCGAGCTCGTAGACCGCGCCCTCGACGCACCCGCCGGACACGCTGCCCACGGCCTGCCCGTCGTCACCGACGAGCATCGAGGCGCCCGGTTGGCGCGGCGCCGACCGGAACGTCCCCACCACGGTGGCCAGCGCGGCCGGGCGGCCCTCGGCCCACCAGCCCTCCAGCGTCGGCAGCACGTCACGCATCGCGCAGTACCTCCAGCAGCTCGGCCAGCGTGGCCAGGGAGTGACCCGCCAGCAACCGGTCAACGTGCGGGAGGGCCGCCGCGATTCCCCCCTGCACCGGCGCGTACCCGCTCTTGCCCGCGTGCGGGTTCACCCAGATCACCGAGTGCGCCAGCCGCGCGAGCCGCGCGGACTGCTCGCCGAGCAGGTCGGCGCCCCCGCGCTCCCAGCCGTCGGAGAACACGACGACCGCGGCGCGGCGCGCGACGCCCCGCTGGCCCCAGCGGTCGAGGAACGCGCGCAGCACCTCGCCGAGGCGCGTGCCGCCCGACCAGTCGGGGATCGCGCGCCCCGCGTCGGCCAGGGCGCGCTCGGCGGCGCGCTGGCGCAGCTCGCGGGTGACGCGGGTCAGCCGCGTCCCGAGCGTGAACGTCTCGACCGCCGTCGGGGTCCGGCGGGTGACGACGTGCGCGAAGCGCAGCAGCGCGTCGGCGTAGGGGCTCATCGAGCCGGAGACGTCGATGAGGAACACCACCCGTCGCGGGCGCTCGCGGCGCGCGCGGCGGCGCAGGTCGCCGATCTCGCCGCCGTTGGCCAGCGCCGCGCGCAGGGTGCGG
>CADCTH010000178.1 GCA_902805495.1 uncultured Actinomycetospora sp. | reverse complement strand
GTCCTGCTCGCCGCGCGCGGGCACGACGTCGTCGGCGCCGACTCCGCGCCGGCCGCCCTCGACCGCGGGCGCGCGATCGCCGCCGCGCGGGGCGTCGAGGCGTCGTTCGTCGAGGCCGACGCCCTGGACCCCTCGGGCCTGCGCGGGTTCGACACCGTGCTCGACAGCGCGCTGTTCCACATCTTCGACACCGTCGACCAGGCCCGCTACGCCGACGCCGTGCGCGACGTCGTGGTCGACGGGGGCCGGATCGTGCTCCTGGGCCTCGCGCCCGGGCCGGCGTTCGGCCCCGAGGTCACCGACGACGACATCCGCACCGCGTTCTCGCGGCCGGGCTGGGCGATCGAGGAGGTGCGGGAGAGCGTCTACCGCGGCCGCGTGCCCGACCAGGCGCAGGCCGACCTGCTGGGCGTGCCGGTCGGCGAGAACGTCGACCTGCCAGCGTGGCTGGCGATCGCGCGGCGGACCTGACCCGGGCTGAGGTCAGGCCGCGAGGTGCTCCGGCGGCACCGTGCCGGCGAGCTCGGCGAGCATCGCGATGTTGAGCTCGAAGGCCCGGCACGCCTCGTCGGCGATCCGCGCGCGCTCGACGTCGTCCCACGCGGCGGCGTCGAGCAGCGCGCGGTAGCGCGTCCGGAAGGGCGGGACGGGGCCGAGCCCGCTGAAGTCGTAGAACCGCGACCCGTCCCCGGTCACGCCGTAGGTGCGGCGCAGCAGCCCGCGCACCGCCTGGCCCCCGGCGAGGTCCCCGAGGTAGCGCGTGTAGTGGTGGGCCACCCAGCCTGCCGGCCACTGCTCGACGGTCTCGCGGATGCGCCCGACGTAGGCCGCGGTGGCGGGCAGGGGCGCGAGGTCGTCGACCCAGTCCGCGCCGCGGAGGAAGGCGAGGTCGGCTGCGATGGCGTCCCGGCGGCGCAGGGCGTCGACGGCGACGCCGCCGACCACCGGGTCGGTGCCGAGCCGGTCGGCCCCGTCCTCTAGCGCGCCGTAGACGTGCCAGTACTGCACGACCAGCGTCGCGTAGTCGTCGAGCGCGAGGCGCCCACCGAGCAGGGCGTCCATGTAGCTCGAGTGGTGGGCGCGCTCGTGGGCCGCCGCGGCGGCGCGGCGCAGGACCTGGGAGAAGGGCTGGTGCTCGCTCACGGTCCGCCTCCGGCGTCGCTGGGCTACCGGGGACGACACTAGGGTCCGGCGGCGGGTGAGGCTACCCTCACCTTCCCATAGTCCTGTTAATGTATCGATGACTCCGACAGAAGGATAAACCATGGTCATCGTTGCCGGGCACATCACCGTCGACCCCGCCGAGCGGGACGCCTACCTCGCCGGGTGCGTCACCGTCGTCGAGCAGGCCCGCGCCGCCGAGGGGTGTCTCGAGTTCGCGATCGGCGCCGACCTCGTCGACCCCGGCCGCATCACGATCCTCGAGCGCTGGGCGTCGCAGGAGGCCGTCGAGGCATTCCGGGGCAGCGGGCCGAGCGACGAGCAGGGCGCGGCGATGCTCTCGGCGTCGGTCGCCGAGTACGACGTTGCCGGCGTCCGCTCGCTGACCTGACGTCCCGGGACGGCCGCCGCTGTCGGGGGTCGGCCCTACTTTCCTCGCATGGCTCTCTGGACCGACTTCGCCGACGCCGCGCCCCGCATCGCCGAGGTCTTCACCCGTCGTCACACCGCCGCCGGGAAGCTGTGCATGCTCGGGACGCTGCGGCCCGACGGCTGGCCGCGCATCAGCCCGATGGAGCCCCGGTTCCACGAGGGCGACCTGTGGCTGGTCGGCATGCCCGACACCGCCAAGTTCGCCGACCTGCGCGCCGATCCCCGGTTCACGCTGCACACCGCCACCGTCGACACCCAGGTCACCGACGGCGACGCCAAGATCTGGGGCCGGGTCGAGGACGTGCGCGACCCGGCGCTGCACCAGCGCTTCGCGCAGGCGCTCTTCGAGGACATCGGGCTCGACCTGCGGGGTCAGGAGTTCGACCAGTTCCTCCGGGCAGACCTGGTCGGTGCGGCGTCGGTGGCCGTCGGCGACGACCACATGGACGTGACCACGTGGCGCGAGGGCGGCACCGAGAAGGTGATCCGCAAGCACTGACCGGGTCGGGTGGCCCGGGGGCTCAGGTGGGCAGCGTGAACTGGTACCCCTGCTCCTGCAGCCAGGGCAGCAGCTGCCGCACGGCTTCGACGGTCTGCTCGCGCGGCCCGCCGCCGTCGTGGAACAGAACGATCGCCCCGGGGTGCACCTGCTGCTGCACGCTCGCCACGATCGCGGCGACGCCGGGCTGGGTCCAGTCGAGGGTGTCCACCGACCAGCCGAGCGGGCGCATGCCGGTCTGCGCCGACATCTGGTCGAGCGCGGGGGTCCACGCGCCCTCCGGAGCGCGGAAGTAGTCGATCGGAGCCGGTGGGTCGAACACCGTCGCCAACGAGGTGCGGCTGCGGTCGAGCTGTCGGCTCATCAGGTCGGGGTCGTTCATCCCGACGGTGGCGTCGTGGGTCATGGTGTGGTCGCAGAGACGGTGCCCCTCCGCGACCACGCGGTGCACGACGTCGGGGTGGACGAGGGCCTCGTTGCCCACCATGCAGAACGTCGCGGGCGCGCGGTACTGCGCGAGGAGGTCGAGCACCGCCGGCGTGTAGAGGTTGTTCGGGCCGTCGTCGAAGGTCAGCGCCACGGTCGGGCGCTCGGTGGTCGTCGAGGTCACCGCCAGCCGCGACGCCGTGATCGCCGGCCGGGCGAGGCCGGGCAAGCCGCGCGCGGGTGCGTCCTCGACGGTGCGCGCCTGCGGTCCCGACGACGAGGCGACCGCCGGGCCCTGGCTCGTCGCCAGCACCGTCGGCGCCCCCACGTCCGTGAGCACGACGGCCGCCACCCCGAGGATCAGCCCGACCGTCGTGAGCAGACCGGCCCACCGATAGATGTAGGGCGGACTCACGATCTGGCGCAGGATGACGCGCTGCCGAGGAGTGAGCATCCGCATCAACCGTCCCAATCGTCACATGAATCACACACGTCACAACGACGGCCACCATAGAGGGCAGATCGATCGACCCGCGAGTGACCCTCTAGGTCTGATCGAGTGAATGTGTGCGACGGGTCGCCGGCCGGGTCGCGGTGGGTGCTCCGTTCGGCACGGCGCGGCATGGGGAAGTCACCCCGGGTGAAGAAGCTGATCAACGACGCCGGCCGCGTCGTCCACGAGGCCCTGACCGGCGTCGCCCGGGTCACCGAGGGCGCCGCCCTCGTCGACGGCCACCACGTGCTCGTGCGCGCCGATCGGGACGCGGGACGGGTCGCCGTGCTGTCCGGCGGCGGCTCGGGCCACGAGCCGGCGTTCAGCGGCTACCTCGGCGCGGGGCACCTCGACGGCGCCGTGTGCGGCGAGGTCTTCGCGTCACCGGGCGTCGACGCCGTGCTCGCGGGCATCCGGGCCGTCGACGACCCGACGCTGCTGGTCGTCATGAACTACACCGGCGACCGCCTCAACTTCGGGCTCGCCGCGCAGCTGGCCCGCGCCGAGGGCCGCGAGTGCGCGATGGTCACCGTGGCCGACGACGTCGCCCTCGACGCCGACGACGACGTCACCGCCGGGCGCCGCGGGCTCGCCGGCACGGTGCTGGTGACCAAGGTGGCGGGCGCCGCGGCCGCCGCGGGCTGGTCGCTGGAGAAGGTCACCGACGCCGCAGAGCGCGCCGCCGAGGCCGTCGGGACGATGGGTCTCGCCCTCACCCCGGCCACCGTCCCGGGCGGCGAGGCCGGCTTCTCCCTCGGCGACGAGGAGATCGAGATCGGGCTCGGCATCCACGGCGAGCCGGGGGTGCGGCGCGAGTCGCTGCGGCCCGCGGACGCGCTGGTCGACGAGCTGGTGGAGAACGTCTGCGCCGACCGCGGCATCGGCCAGGGCGACCGGGTCGTCGCCCTCGTCAACGGCACGGGCGCGACGCCGCCGATGGAGCTGTCGATCGTGCTGCGGCGCGTCGTCGAGAACCTGGGCGAGCGCGGTGTGCGCGTCGAGCGCGCCTGGTCGGGCACCTTCCTGTCCTCGATCGACATGGCCGGCGTCTCGGTCGCCCTGCTGCCGGTGGACGACGAGCGCCTCGAGCTGATCGACGCGCCGGCGCGGTCGGCGGGCTGGCCCTCGGGCTCCGGGCGGCTGTCCGGGCCGGCGTCGGAGCCCGTCCCGACCGTCGAGGTGCCCGAGGACGAGCAGGTCGTCTCGGGCGACGGGAGCGGCCGCCTGCGTCCGACCGTCGAAGCGGTGTGCCGGGCGGTGCAGGAGGCCGAGGACCACCTCACCGAGCTCGACACGGCCACCGGCGACGGCGACCTCGGCACGTCGCTGACACGCGGGGCGACCGGGGTGCTCGAGGGCCTCGACACCGCCGACCTCGACGACCCGGTCGCCGCGCTGCGCTCGGTCGCGGCGTCCGTGCGCCGCGCCATCGGCGGCACCTCGGGCCCGCTGCTCGCCACCGCCCTGCTGCACGCCGCCGAGCACCTGGACGCCGGCGGCGCGCCGGACGAGGCGCTGCGGGCCGCGGCCGACGGGATCGCCGACCTCGGCGGCGCCCGCCGCGGCGACCGCACCCTGCTCGACGCCCTCTACCCCG
>CADCTH010000177.1 GCA_902805495.1 uncultured Actinomycetospora sp. | reverse complement strand
TCGCCGACGATGTCCCCGCACGTGCCCATCGCCGCGCCGCCCACCGGCGGGTCGGGCACCGGCAGCCGGGCGGGCTCGGCCTGACCGGGCTGCGGGGCCTCGGACTCGTCCACCGGCGGTCCCGGCGCGGTACCGAAGGGGCACGAGGCGTCGGTGGGGAGGGCCGGCTGGGCGGGACTCGCGACCGCGAGGCCGGGCAGCGCCGACAGCGCGATCGCGAGCGCCGCCGTCACCGTCGCGAGCCGCCGTCGGGTGCGCATCGCGGCGACAGTAGCGCCGGGGTCCGGGGCGGACGGTGGGGGAGGGAGCGAAGGTCACCTCGACGGCGTGGGACGCGGCGGAGGTGACCTTCGCTGCGAGCCCCGCGCCCCGCTCAGCCCTCGGTCGAGATGTCCTCGGTCGGCAGTTCGGCGCCGTTGACCTGGCCGTCGCGCACCGCGGACTTGCGGCCGCGGCGGGCGGTCGGGCGCGGGCCGGGCATCGAGCCCGACGAGCCGCCGCCGGGCCCGAGGATGATCTCGGCGAAGGTGGCCATGGCCTCGTCGAGGTGCCCGGCGTTGCGGCGCTCGGACTCCTCGTTGGCCTGGCGGACCAGGGCGACGACGGCCTCGTGGTCGGGGCGGTTGACCAGCGTGCCGTCGAGGCGGTCGAGCCCGTGCTCCACCGACGTCGACAGGGCGCCGACGCGCTCGCCCAGACCCGACTCGACGCCGTCGAGGCGCGTCCCGACCTCGTCGAGGCGGGTCGTGATGGCCTCGAGGCGCGTCTGGAGCTCGCCGAGCTGGGTCGCGGACTCCGAGCGGGTGGTGGTCGCGTCGGTGCGGGCGGCCTCGCGGGTGCCGGTGATCTCCTCCGACACGCCGCGGGCGAGGTCCTCGAGGCGGTCGCGCAGCCCCGCGTCGACGCCGTCGATCCGCTCGCGCATCGGGCCGGTGACCGCGGCGGGCAGCCCGTCGAGGCGCATCTCGTGGCGGTCGAGGCGGTTGTCGAGGTCGTCGAGGCGCTTGTGCAGCCCGGACAGGCGGTCCTCGAGCCCGTCCATGCGCCCTGCGACGCCCTCGAACCGTCCGGTGACCCCGTCGAGGCGCCCGTCGAGCTGCGCGAACGGGGTGGCGAGACGGTCGGCGACGCGGTCGACCAGGCCCTCGACGAGGCGCGCCAGCGAGGAGATCGACGACTCCTGGGCGTCGATCTTGGCGACGGTCTCGTCGAGCCGCTCGGCCAGCACGCTCATCTCGGTGCGGTCGGGCACGTCGGAGAGCCGCTTGCGGATCGCTCCCAGCCCGTCCAGCGCCGCGAGCCGGCCGTGGATCTCGTCGAGCGAGTCGAAGATCTGCTGCTGCTCGCTGTCCCGGACCTCGGCCGCCCGCACCAGCATGCTGCGCATGCGGTCGAAGGACTGGGTCTGGTTGTTGTCGATCACGCGGGCGCCCACTCTCCTTGCGACGCCGGCCCCGGGGGATGGCCGGTCTCGGCGGGGCCGAAGCGTAAACACCCCTCGGCGCGCCAGCCCATCCGGGTGATGGGCCTGCGCCAGGGGGCCCACCACCACAGGGGCACCAGGGGTTCTCCCGGGTTCAGTGGCGGCGCAGCCGCCCCAGGAAGCGGTCCTCGATCGCCCGCCACGCCGCGGCCTCGCGGTCGAACGGCGGGGACGGCGTGAGGCGCGTCGGATCGGGCCGCACGACGAACGAGACGAGCCAGCCGAGGCTCTCCGAGGGCGCCAGGTCCTCGCGGGTGCGCTTCTCCCCGGCCCACGCGGCGGCGTCGGTGACCAGCTCGACCGCGAGCTCGAGCTGCTCGGCGTCGACGACGTCGGGGCCCTCGTCGAGGTCGTCGGCGAGCCCGGCCAGCACGTAGTGGTTCTCCGGGGCGACCTCGATCTCCAGGTCGCCGCCGGTCGCCGCGGACACGACCTCGTCCCAGGTGCTGACCTCGGCCAGGTCGTGGCCCGCCTCGCCCTCGCCGGCGATCCACGTGCGCAGCGCGCGGGCCGAGCCGAAGACGTCGATCGAGCCGCCGGAGCCGAGGAACACGGGCTCGTCGTCGAGGTAGCAGCGCAGGGTGATCACCTCGCCGTCGGGCGTGGTGATCGCGATCGGGTCGATGCCGACCTCCTCCCAGAAGCTCTCCTCGGGCTCCTCGGCGGCGTCGACGAGGTCGGTGCGCAGGGACTCGCCGGTGGTGTCGGTGCGCAGCTCGTCCGGCGCGTCGGCCAGAGGTCCGGACGCAGCGGCGTCCTTCGGGTCGTCGGCGACGGCCGCGGGGTCCTCGGGGTCGTTGTCGGCGTTCTCGGCCGGGGCCGCGGGCTCACCGTCACCGTCGGCGTCGAGGTCGCCGGCGGACGTCGGCGGCGTGGCGGTCGCGCGCAGGCGGGCGGCGAGCTCGTCGTCGACGTCGGGCGTGGTGACCACGGCGTCGAGCGCGTCGACCACCTCGTCGAGCCGCTCGTCGACGACCTCGGCCAGCTCCGCCCACAGCGCCTGCCCGTCGCGCCCACCGAACGCCGCCGGACCCGCGGGCAGGGCGGCGAAGGCGGGCGTCGCGTCGAGCACCTCGTGGACGACCTCGAGGTCGCAGACGTCGGCCAGCGACCGGCACATCGCCGCGACCTCGGCGAGGTCGTCGAGGGTGAACGTGTCGGGGTCGCCGGCCACCAGCTCGGGCACGCCGACGACGTCGTAGCGCTGCACCTCCTCGGGGGTCAGCTCGTCGACCGAGAGCTTGACGACGACGGGCCACGCGGGGTGGTCGGCGAGGTCGTGCGCCTGGCCCGACTCCTCCGCCCGGGCCACCCCGGCCGCGAGGTCGGCGGCGTCGCCGAACGCGAACAGCGCGTCGTCGTCGCCGAGGAAGGCCTCCCACTCCTCGCCGTCCTGGCGCCACCGCGGGGCCCACAGCGTGACGAGGTCGCCGGCCGTGAGGGCCAGCGTGATCGGGATGATGTCCTGCGCCATGCCGAGCGGCCTCCGCGAGCCGTGGGGTGTGCGTGCGCGGCGCACCCTATGACGGCGGCCGTGACCTGGCCGTACCGGCGGGACCCGTCCTTCCGGGTCGAGCTCCCCCATCGGCGTGCTCTTCTGCTCCTTGCTTCGTCTCCCGCACGTGAAACCCTCCGGTCGTGGACCTGCTGCGCACACCGGACGACCGCTTCGCCGACCTCCCGGGCTGGACCCTCGAGCCGCGGTACGTCGACGTCGACGATCCCGACGGCGGGGCCGCGGTCCGCGTCGCCACCTACACCGCGGGCCCGGACGCTGCCCCGACGGTGCTCCTGCTCCACGGCGAGCCGACCTGGTCGTTCCTCTACCGCCACGTCGTCGGCGCGGTGGTCGACGCGGGCCTGCGGGCCGTCGCGATCGACATGGTCGGCTTCGGGCGCTCGGACAAGCCCGCGCGGATCGCCGACCACAGCTACGCCCGGCACGTGGCCTGGACGCGCCAGGCGCTCGACGCGCTCGGCGAGCGCGACCTCGTGCTGGTCGGGCAGGACTGGGGCGGGCTGATCGGGCTGCGGCTCGTCGCCGAGGACCCCGACCGCTTCCGCGCCGTCGTCGCCGCGAACACCGGCCTGCCCACCGGCGACCGGGACATGCCCGAGGTCTGGTGGCGCTTCCGCCGCGCGGTCGAGAAGGCCTCGGAGGACGGCAAGGTGCTCGACGTCGGCCGGCTCGTCGCGTCCGGGTGCGCGCGCGGGCTCGCCGACGACGTCCGCGCCGCCTACGACGCGCCGTTCCCCGACGAGACGTACAAGGCCGGTCCGCGGGCGATGCCGCTGCTCGTGCCGACCCGTCCCGACGACCCGGAGAACGGGCCCAACCGCGTCGCGTGGGACGCGCTAGGGCGCTACGAGCGGCCGTTCCTGGTCGCGTTCGCCGACTCCGACCCCATCACCGCCGACATGGCCCCGGTCCTGCAGCGCCACGTCCCCGGCGCCCTCGGGCTGGCCCACCCGGTGATCGCCGACGCCGGCCACTTCCTCCAGGAGGACGCCGGGCCCCGCCTCGGGCAGATCGTCGCGTCGTTCGTGCAGGCCGACCGGCGCCGCACCCCGCCCGGCGGCGAGCCGGGCTGATCAGCGCCCGCTAGCGTCCGGCCGCATGCCGGAGCCCCGCGTCGTGCGCCACCCGCTCGTCGACGTCCGCCTGACCACGCTGCGGGACGTGCGCACCGACCGCGCGACGTTCCGCGCCGCGGTGCGCGAGCTGACCGCGATGGTGGTCTACGAGGCCATGCGCGACGCGCCCACGAGCCCGACGGAGATCGCCACGCCGGTGGCCGCGACGACGGGCGCGGTGCTGGCGCGCCCGCCGGTGCTGGTGCCCGTGCTGCGCGCCGGGCTGGGCATGGCCGAGGCCGCGCACGCGCAGGTGCCCGGCGCGGTGATGGGGTTCGTCGGCGTGGCCCGCGACGAGGAGACGCTGCGCCCCACCCCGTACATGGCGTCGCTGCCCGGCGACCTCGCCGGCATCCCGGTGCTCGTGCTCGACCCGATGCTCGCGACCGGCGGGTCGATGGCGCACACGATCGACCTGCTCGCCGAGCGCGGCGCCGACGACGTCACCGCCGTGTGCCTGGTCGCCGCGCCGGAGGGCGTCGCGCGCCTGGCCGAGGCGCACCCGGGCGTGCCCGTGGTCGCGGCCGTCGTCGACGAGCGCCTCGACGAGCGCGGCTACATCGTCCCGGGGCTCGGCGACGCGGGGGACCGGCAGTTCGGGGCCATGCCCTGACCATGCCCTGACCACGCCCTGACCATGCACTAGGAGCCGGACGCCAGGTGCTCCCCGCTCGTCACCACGCGGGCGTGCTGGGGGAACAGGCTCCCGACCAGCGCGGCGTGCAGGCCGGGATCGGGGTCGTCGACGGCGTCGGAGAGCACGTTCAGCGCGAGGTCCTCGTCGGCCGCGGCGCACACCGTCGAGGCGACGACGCCGCCGGCCGCCACGCCGGCGAGCACCAGGGCGTCCACCCCGAGCCCGCGCAGCACCGGCGCCAGGTCGGACCCGGCGAACGGCCCGGTGCGCCGGCGCGTGACCACGGGCTCGCCCGCGCGCGGCGCCAGGGCCTCGGGCACCGCTACGTCGGCGGAGCCCTCGATCATCCGCCCGCGGAACTGCTGCCCGAACATGCGGTTGGCGGCGGGCACGGGCGACCCGCCGGGCGGGAAGGCGACGCGCAGGTGCACCACGGCCCGGCCCGCCTCGCGGGCCGCGGCGAGCACCGCGGCCGTCCGGTCGACCACGCCGGACGGGTCGTCGAACAGGTCCAGGAACCCGGCCTGGAAGTCCATCACCAGCAGTGCCGATCCCACCCTGGCTCCCCTCGTCGACGTGTAGGACAGACTGGAGTCATGAGCGTTCCCGTGCTGACCGCCGTGGCGTGGCCCTACGCCAACGGCCCCCGGCACATCGGCCACGTGTCCGGCTTCGGTGTGCCCTCCGACGTCTTCTCGCGCTACCAGCGGATGGTCGGCAACCGGGTGCTCATGGTCTCGGGCACCGACGAGCACGGCACGCCGATCCAGGTGCAGGCCGACGCCGAGGGCACGACGCCGCGCGAGCTCGTCGACAAGTACTCCCGGGTGATCCAGGACGACCTGGTCGGGCTCGGCCTGTCCTACGACCTGTTCACCCGCACCAGCACCGACAACCACCACCGCGTCACCCAGGACCTCTTCACCGCGCTGTGGAACAACGGCTACGTGCGCACCGAGAAGACGCTCGGCGCGATCAGCCCGTCGACCGGACGCACGCTGCCCGACCGCTACATCGAGGGCACCTGCCCGATCTGCGGCTACCCGAGCGCGCGCGGCGACCAGTGCGACAACTGCGGCAACCAGCTCGACCC
>CADCTH010000176.1 GCA_902805495.1 uncultured Actinomycetospora sp. | reverse complement strand
GGCATGGCGGCGACCTCGGCGACGTCGAGCGAGCCGACCACGGCCCACTCACCGGCGGAGGAGCACACCTCCGCCACCCACACCGCGTGGTGCGAGAGCTCCGCGCGCCACCACGTCGCGAACCCGTGCTCGAAGCCGGGGTCGGATCCCGGCCGGACGCGTCCGCGCTGCTCCACCCAGGCGCGGCGCAGGGCGGCGACGGCGTCGCCGTCCGGGACCCCCGCCCGGCGGACGCGGACCTCCGGCGCGTCGGCCGACGGGTCGTCCGTCGTCACGGTCAGGCGCCGGGGTCGGCGGCGAACGCGGGGTTGCGCACCGGCGTGGACGTGCGGTGCCCGACGGGCGTGATCGGCAGCGAGGGGCGCCCGGGCTGTGTCGCCGAATTCGGGCCGATCTGGATCTCCGTGCCCATCGTCGGGCAGACGCCACAGTCGAAGCAGGGCGTCCAGCGGCAGTCGTCCTGCTCCTGCGAGGCCAGCGCGTCCTGCCAGTCGTCCCAGAGCCAGCCGCGGTCCAGCCCCGAGTCGAGGTGGTCCCAGGGCAGGATCTCGCGGGAGTCCCGGTCCCGGGTGGTGAACCACGCGACGTCGACGCCCTGGTCGCCGGGGAGCGCCGCCTCGGCCGCGCCCATCCAGCGCTCGTAGGAGAAGTGCTCGCTCCAGCCGTCGAACTGCTGGCCGTCGCGCCAGGCGCGCTCGATGACCCGCCCGATACGGCGGTCGCCGCGGCTGAGCAGTCCCTCGACCAGGCTGGGCTGGCCGTCGTGGTAGCGCAGGCCGATGTTGCGGCCCAGGCTGCGGTCGGCGTTGATGGCCTCGCGCAGCTTGCGCAGCCGCCCGTCCACCACCTCGGGCGCGGCCTGCCCGGCCCACTGGAACGGGGTGTGCGGCTTGGGCACGAACGCGCCGATCGACACCGTCGCCCGGATGTCGCCGCGGCCCGCGGCCTTGCGCCCGGCGCGGATCACCTCGTGGGCCATCGACGCGATCTGCAGCACGTCCTCGTCGGTCTCGGTGGGCAGACCGCACATGAAGTAGAGCTTCACCTGCCGCCAGCCGTGCTCGTAGGCGGTGGAGACGGTGGCGATGAGCTCCTCCTCGGAGACCATCTTGTTGATCACCCGCCGGAGCCGCTCCGAGCCGCCCTCGGGCGCGAACGTCAGGCCGGAGCGTCGCCCGCCGCGGGTCAGCTCCTCGGCCAGGGTGACGTTGAACGCGTCGACGCGGGTGCTCGGCAGGCTCAGGCCGGTGTTGGTGCCCTCGTAGCGGTCGGCGAGGCCCTTGGCGATCTCGCCGATGCCCGAGTGGTCGGCGCTCGAGAGCGACAGCAGGCCGACCTCGTCGTAGCCCGACGCCTTGAGTCCCTGCTCGACCATCTCGCCGACGCCCTGCGGCGACCGCTCGCGGACCGGGCGCGTGATCATGCCGGCCTGGCAGAAGCGGCACCCGCGCGTGCAGCCGCGGAAGATCTCGACGCTCATGCGCTCGTGGACGGTCTCGGCCATCGGGACGAGCGGGGCCTTCGGGTAGGGCCAGTCGTCGAGGTCCGAGGTGGTGCGCTTGTGGACGCGCGCCGGGGCGGCGTCGCTGGTCGGCGTGACGGCGGCGATCGCCCCGTCCGCGCCGTAGCTGACCTCGTACAGGCCCGGGACGTACACGCCGGGGACGCCGGCGAGGCGCTCGAGGGTCTCCCGCCGGCCCAGCCCCGCGGCCTTGGCGGCCTTGACGACGTCGGTGATCTCGCCGACGACCTCCTCCCCGTCGCCCAGGGCCACGAGGTCGACGAAGTCGGCGATCGGCTCGGGGTTGAACGCCGCGTGGCCGCCGGCGAGCACGAGCGGGTGGCTCGTGTCGCGGTCGGCGGCGTGCAGCGGGACGCCCGCGAGGTCGAGGATCGACAGCAGGTTCGTGTAGCCGAGCTCGGTGGCGAACGAGACGCCGAGCACGTCGAACGCGCCCACGGGCCGGTGCCCGTCGACCGTGAACTGCGGGACCCCGTGCTCGCGCATGAGGGCCGCGAGGTCGGGCCACACGGCGTAGGTGCGCTCGGCGAGCGCGTCCGGGCGCTCGTTGAGGACCTCGTAGAGGATCATCAGGCCCTGGTTGGGCAGCCCGACCTCGTACGCGTCGGGGTAGCACAGCGCCCAGCGGACCGGCACCGAGTCCCACGGCTTGGTCCCCGCGTTGCGCTCGCCGCCGACGTACTGCACCGGCTTGCGGACCCGGGGCAGCAACGGCTCCAGCTGCTCGAACACGGAATCGACCACGGGCCCAGGGTAGCGACGCCCCGTCAGGCCGCGGGGACCCGACCGACTAGCCGAACCAGAGCTTGATCTCGCGGTCGGCCGACTCCGTCGAGTCCGAGCCGTGCACGATGTTCGAGCCCGTCTCGAGGGCCAGGTCGCCGCGGATCGAGCCGGGGACGGCCTTCTCGACGGGGTCGGTGCCGCCCGCGATCTGGCGGAAGGCGGCGACGGCGCGCGGGCCCTCGACCACCATCGCCGCGACGGGCGCCGAGGTGATGAAGGAGATCAGCTCCTCGTAGAAGCCCTTGCCCTCGTGCTCGGCGTAGTGCTGCTCGGCGAGCGACCGGTCGACGGTCTTGAGCTCCAGCGACGCGAGGCGCAGGCCCTTGCGCTCGATGCGCGACACGACCTCGCCGATGAGACCGCGCTGCACGCCGTCGGGCTTGACCAGCACCAGGGTGCGCTCGTCCACGTCGTTCCCCTCATCTTGCGACCGTCTGACGCCGAGGAGCCTACGAGGTCGCTCAGCCGCCCTGGTCGGCCCACCAGGCGTGGCGCCGCAGCACCTCGTGGCGCATCCACAGCATCCCCGCCCAGACGAGGCAGAAGACCAGCCCGAGGATGCCCAGCGCCGGCGAGACGATCCACCCGAGCAGCATCAGCACCTGCAGGCCCAGGGCCAGCGGCAGGCCCCACGGCCGCGAGAAGGTCGCGATGGCGACGACCATGCCGACGGTCAGCACGACCACCCAGGCGATCTTGACCGCGCTCAGGCCGCCCTCGGTCTTGTCCATGACGAGCAGGGCCAGCGGGACGATGACGGCCTCGAGGCTCAGGGCGGCACTCGCCGGGCCCCGGAACGCGCGCGCGGCCTCCGCTCCCGAGGTGCTCACACCGGCTCCTTCCCCAGCAACGTGCGGGCCTCGCCCGCGGCGACCACCGACCCGACGACGAGCACGCCGGCGCCCGCGACCGGGGTCTCGGCGTCGTCGGTCTCCTCCGCGAGCCCGATCGCGGTCTCCAGCGCGGCGTCCATCCGCGTCTCGACGACCACGCGGTCGGCGCCGAAGAACCCGACCGCGAGGCTGCCGAGCTCGTCGGCGTCCATCGCCCGCGGCGACGACACCGCGGTGATGACGACCTCGTCGAGCACCGGCTCGAGGGCGGACAGGATGCCCTCGGCGTCCTTGTCGCCGAGGATCGCGACCACGCCGATCAGGCGGCGGAACGAGAACTCGTCGCGCACCGCCTTCGCCGCCGCGCGCGCCCCGTGCGGGTTGTGCGCGGCGTCGACGACGACGGTGGGGGCCACGCGCAGGCGCTCGAGGCGCCCGGGCACGCGCACCGAGGCGAAGGCGTCGCGGACGGCGTCGATGTCGAGCCGCCGCGCCGCGCCGGCCCCGAAGAACGCCTCGACGCTCGCCAGCGCCAGCGACGCGTTGGCCGCCTGGTGCTCGCCGAACAGCGGCAGGTAGACGTCGTCGTACTCGCCGCCGAGGCCCTGCAGGCGCAGGTGCTGTCCGCCGACCGCGACCTCGCGGGCGAGCACCCCGAACTCCATCCCGGACCGCGCGACCTCGGCGCCGACCGCCACCGCGCGCTCGAGCAGCACCGACGCCGCCGCGGGGTCCTGCTGCGCCATGAGCGCGACCGACCCCTCCTTGATGATCCCGGCCTTCTCCGCGGCGATCCCGCCGAGCTCCGGGCCCAGGTAGTTCACGTGGTCGATGTCGATCGGGGTGATCGCGGCGATCACGCCGTCGGCGACGTTGGTGGCGTCCCAGGTCCCGCCGAGGCCCACCTCGAGCACCGCGACGTCGACCGGCGCGTCGGCGAAGGCGGCGAACGCCATGCCGGTGAGCACCTCGAACTTCGACAGCTTGGGCCCCTCGCCCTGCGCGCGGTCGACGATGCCGAGGTAGGGGGCGAGCTCGGTGTAGAGCTCGACATAGCGCCGCGCGGTGATCGGGACGCCGTCGAGGGCGATGCGCTCGGTGGCGCGCTGCAGGTGCGGGCTCGTGTAGCGCCCGGTGCGCGGGCCGATGCGCGTGAGCAGGGCGTCGATCATCCGCGTGACCGAGCTCTTGCCGTTGGTGCCCGCCACGTGGATCACCGGGAACGACCGCTGCGGGTCGCCCAGCACCTCGACGAGCGCCCGGATCCGGTCGAGCGACGGGGCGATGCGCGTCTCGGGCCAGCGCTGGTCGAGCTCGGCCTCGACGACGCGCAGCGCGGCGAGCGACTCGGCGTCGTCGGCCTCGCGGCCCGGGGTGTCGTCGACCGGACCCGTCGTCACGCCCTGGCTCAGCGCGTCGGCGAGGGCGCCCCCGCCGGGCCCGGAGCCCGTGTCGTCGGCACCCCCCGCCATCGCCAGGAGCTGGGCGAGCTCGTCGGCGTCGGCGTCGCCGGACGCGTCCTGGTCGGCGGAGACGGAACCCCATCGGTCGTTGCTGGTCATCGCCCTCGATGCTACGGCCGATGGTCAGGGGCGGGCGCGTTCCCGGGCCCGCGCCGCCAGCCGGTCGGCGAAGCCCTGGGCGAGCTCCTGCTCCCCCGGCCCCGATCCCGCGGCCCGCCCGACCGCGAGGCCGAGCAGGTACGCCGTGATCGGCGCCGCGGGACGGGCGACGCCGTGGGCGACGTCGCGGGTCATGTCGAGGACGAGGGGCTGGACGACCTCGGGATCGACCAGCTACCCGAGCTCGTCGATGCCCAGCTCGCGGGCGACGTCGTCGATCCAGTCGGAGAGGGTGCTCACCCGCGCAGTGTCGCCCGACCCGTTCAGAACAGTGCGGGGACCTTCAGCACGAGGGAGTAGACGCCGTAGAGGAACGGGAGGCCGACCCACGCCCAGGCGAGGACGATGAGGGGCGTGCGGTTCGGGGCGGTTCCGCCCGAGGTCCGGGCCGGGGACGCATCGTGGCTCATCGGGACGCTCCTTCGGTGGTGGCGGTGCGATCGCGCTCCGCGTCGCCCACGTAGTGCTTGCGGTCGACCGGGCGGATCAGCTCGTTGGCGATGAACCCGATCACGAGCAGCGCGATCATGATCGAGAACGAGACGACGTAGCGGGAGGGCCCCGTGCCCTCGGGCCCCTGGGCCTCGACGATCGAGTTGACGATCAGCGGGCCGAGCACGCCCGCCGCGGACCAGGCGGTGAGCAGGCGGCCGTGGATCGCGCCGACCTGGTACGTGCCGAAGAGGTCCTTGAGGTAGGCCGGGATGGTCGCGAAACCGGCGCCGTAGAACGACAGGATGAACAGGGCCGCGATCAGGAAGATGACCTTGTTCGAGTTGCCCATCAGGAGGATCACCACGTACAGCAGGGCGCCGACGCCGAGGTAGAGCCGGTAGATGTTCTTGCGCCCGACGATGTCCGAGGTGGAGGACCAGACGAACCGGCCCAGCATGTTGGCGAGCGAGAGGATCGCGACGAACGCGGCGACCGCGGACGTGAGCTGCTGGCCGGCCGACGCCTGGCCGAAGTACTCGCGGTAGAGCGGCTCCGCCTTCTCGAGCAGGCCGATCCCGGCGGTGACGTTGAAGCAGAGGATGACCCACAGCAACCAGAACTGCGGCGTCTTCAGGGCCTCGGTCGCGGAGACCGCGGGACCGGTGTCGGCCTTCTCCTCCGACGCCGCCGGGGCGTTCGGCGGCCGCCAGTCGTCGGCGGGCACCCGGACGAGCAGCCAGCCCAGCGACATGAAGACGCCGTACGCGATGCCCATGACGAGGAACGTCGAGGCGACCCCGCCCGAGGTGCGACCGAACGCGCTGAGCAGTCCGTTCGACAGCGGCTGGGCGACGAGCGCGCCGCCGCCGAAGCCCATGATGGCGATGCCGGTGGCCATGCCGGGGCGGTCGGCGAACCACTTCATCAGGGTGGAGACCGGCGAGATGTAGCCGATGCCCAGGCCGATGCCGCCGACGAAGCCGTAACCGACCACCACCAGCCAGAACTGACCGGTGGCGACGCCCAGGGCGGAGATCAGGAAGCCGGACGAGAAGCAGATCGTGGCGACGAACATCGCCCAGCGCGGACCACGGCGCTCCACCTGCGTGCCGAACACCGCCGCGGAGAGTCCGAGCATGACGATGGCCAGCTGGAAGGGCAGGGCCGTCGCCGTGCCGCTGAGGTCCTCGGCGTCGATGAGCCCCTGCTTGAGGATGCTCCACGCGTACGCCTGGCCGATCGCGAGGTGGACCGCGAGCGCAGCCGGGGGAACGAGCCAGCGACTCCATCCCGGTGGTGCGACGATGGAGGAGCGATCGAAGAAGCCGCCGGCCATGGAAGGTCCCCTTTCGCCGACACCGTCCGGATGACGGCCCCGTACCCGGTCGGATGAACGGTCACACACCGAACACACACAGCGACCGAACGGAGCCGGCCATGGGACGCGTGACGGTGCGACGCCCGGTGCTGCACATCGCCGACGGGCAGACCCGCCGGCGCCCGGACGCGCTGGCCGCCGAGGAGCCGCTGGAGATCCGCGTCGACGGGCGCGCGCTGGCCGTGACCATGCGCACGCCCGGCCACGACGTCGAGCTCGCCCACGGCTTCCTGCTCACCGAGGGCGTCATCGGCGACCGCGAGGACGTGGCGACGGCCCGCTACTGCGACTCGGTCGACGACAGCGGGCGCAACACCTACAACGTCCTCGACGTCGCGCTGGCCCCCGGCGTCCCGGCGCCCGACGACTCGGTGGAGCGGCGCTTCTACACCACCTCCTCGTGCGGGGTGTGCGGCAAGGCGTCGCTGGACGCGGTGCGCACCAGGACCCGCTACGCCCCCGGCGAGGACCCGGTGCGCGTGTCGTCCGAGGTGCTCGTCGGCCTGCCCGACACGCTGCGCGCGGCGCAGGCGGTGTTCGAGAGCACCGGCGGCCTGCACGCCGCGGGCCTCTTCCGGCCCGACGGCACGCTGGTCGTGGCCCGCGAGGACGTCGGCCGGCACAACGCGGTGGACAAGGTGCTGGGCCACGCCCTGCTCGCGGGCGGGGTGCCGGCGTCGGGCACCGTGCTGATGGTGTCGGGGCGGACGTCGTTCGAGCTGACCCAGAAGGCCGTGATGGCCGGGGTGCCGGTGCTCGCCGCGGTGTCGGCGCCGTCGTCGCTGGCGGTGGAGATGGCCCGCGAGACGGGGATGACGCTCGTGGGCTTCCTGCGCGGGCGGTCCATGAACGTCTACGCGGGCACCGAGCGGATCGTGACCGCCGACGCGCCGCTGGTCGGCGGCTGAGGAGGACGGCCGTGCTCTCCCGCCGCCGGTTCCTCCTCGTGTCCGCCGGCGCCCTCGGTGTCGCGGGTGCGGTCGGCGTCGGCGGCCTGCTCGTGGGCCAGGAGAGCCCCGCGCCACCACCGCAGCGCATCCCCGACCCGCCGCGCCGGGCCAGCGCGACCGACGCCGTGAGCACGCTCGAGTGGGTCGACTCCCCCGCCCGCGGCCGCCGCGTCCGGCTCGTCACCGTCCTTCCGCCCGGCGCCGACCGCGCACACCTGCCGGTGTGCCTCGGCCTGCACGGTCTGCGCGGCAACGCGAGCTGGTACGCCGAGCCCGGCAACCGCGCAATGCTCGGGGACGCCTGGGCGCGCGGCGTGCCGCCGTTCGCGATGGTCGCCGTCGACGGCGGCGACAACTACTGGCACCCCTACGCCCCCGGCGACGACCCGCTGCGCATGGTGCTCGACGAGCTGCCGGTGTGGCTGCGCGACCGCGGGCTGGCGACGACGCCGGCCCCCGGCGACCTGCCCGGCGAGCCGGCCCTCGCGGTGGGGGCGTCCATGGGCGGGGCCGGGGCTCTGCTCTACGCCCGCGAGCGGACCCGGCGGCAGCGCCCCGTGCGCGCCGTCGCCGCGATCAGCCCGGGGCTGTTCACCGACTGGCGCGTCGCCGCGCGGCGGCCGTTCCGGGGGCAGGCCGACTGGGAGGCCAACGACCCGTTGCGCTTCCTCGGCGAGCTCGCCGGGGTGCCCACCGGCGTGTGGTGCGGTGACCGCGACCCGTTCGTCGACGCCGCCCGCCGCTACATCGCGCTGGCCCGCCCCGAGGTGGGCGCGATCAGCGCGGGGCGCCACGACGGCGTCTACTACGCCCGCGTGCTGCCCGACGTGATCGGCTTCCTCGGCCGCCACGCGCGCGACGAGGTGGTCGGCGCGGGCGCCCGCCGCGCGGGCTGACGCCCTGACGCCGGAATCGTCAGGCCGACTTGTCGCGGCGCTCCCGGCGCGAGGGCTGGCGCGGGACGATCGTCGGGTTGACGTTCTCCTTGACCGTCTGCTCGGTCACCACGACCTTGGCCACGTCGTCGCGGCTCGGGATGTCGTACATGACCGGGTTGAGGACCTCTTCCATGATCGCGCGCAGGCCTCGGGCGCCCGTGCCGCGCAGGATCGCGAGGTCGGCGATGGCCTCGAGCGCCTCGGGAGCGAACTCGAGCTCGACGCCGTCCATCTCGAAGAGCTTCTGGTACTGCTTCACCAGCGCGTTGCGCGGCTCGGTGAGGATCTGGACGAGGCTCGGCTGGTCGAGGTTCGACACCGAGGCCACGATCGGCACGCGGCCGATGAACTCGGGGATCAGACCGAACTTGATGAGGTCCTCGGGCAGCGTGTCGCCGAACGACTCCGCCGACTCCATCTCCGCCTTCGACCGGATGTCGGCGCCGAAGCCGAGGCCGCCCTTGCCGACGCGCTCGGCGATGATCTTCTCGAGGCCCGCGAAGGCCCCGGCCACGATGAACAGCACGTTCGTCGTGTCGATCTGGATGAACTCCTGGTGCGGGTGCTTGCGCCCGCCCTGGGGCGGCACCGACGCCGTCGTGCCCTCGAGGATCTTCAGGAGGGCCTGCTGCACGCCCTCGCCGGAGACGTCGCGCGTGATCGACGGGTTCTCCGACTTCCGCGCGATCTTGTCGACCTCGTCGATGTAGATGATGCCGGTCTCGGCGCGCTTGACGTCGTAGTCGGCGGCCTGGATCAGCTTCAGCAGGATGTTCTCGACGTCCTCGCCGACGTAGCCCGCCTCGGTGAGCGCGGTGGCGTCGGCGATGGCGAAGGGGACGTTCAGCATCTTGGCCAGGGTCTGCGCGAGGTACGTCTTGCCGCAGCCGGTGGGGCCGAGCATGAGGATGTTGGACTTCGCCAGCTCGACGGTGTCGTCGTTGCGGCTGCCCTCGCGGTTCTTCTCGCCCGCCTGCACCCGCTTGTAGTGGTTGTAGACCGCGACGGAGAGCGTCTTCTTGGTGGCGTCCTGGCCGATCACGTACTGGTCGAGGAACTCGTGGATCTCGGTCGGCTTCGGCAGCTCGTCGAGCTTGACCTCACCGGCCTCGGCGAGCTCCTCCTCGATGATCTCGTTGCACAGGTCGATGCACTCATCGCAGATGTAGACGCCGGGCCCGGCGATGAGCTTCTTGACCTGCTTCTGGCTCTTTCCGCAGAAGGAGCACTTCAGCAGGTCGCCGCCGTCGCCGATGCGTGCCATCGCAGCAGACCTCGTGTCCCCTCCGGCGCACCGCGGTCGGTGCGCTCAACGTGGATGACCGTACCCGTCCACCCCACCGAACGGGGAGGTTCACGACGGTCACGGATGTCGTGGATCGTGCAGGTCGCGAGCCCGCGACCGGCGTCTTCGACCGCGCGCGGCCGGGGTGCCTCGACGGGCGGTCGGTCCGCTGCGCCGGGTGCGCCGACGCGTCGGCGCACCCGGAGCGGTCAGCGCTGGGCGGAGAGCTTGCGGCTCGCCACGACGTCGTCGATGAGCCCGTAGTCCTTGGCCTCGGGGGCCGTGAGGATCTTGTCGCGCTCGACGTCGGTGCGGATCTGCTCGGCGCTGCGGTTGGTGTGCCGCGCCAGCGTGTCCTCCATGAGGCGACGCATGCGGGTGATCTCCGCAGCCTGGATCTCCATGTCGGACGCCTGGCCGTAGAAGCCCTCGGTGGCCGGCTGGTGGATCATCACCCGCGCGTTCGGCAGCGCGAGCCGCTTGCCGGGCGCGCCGGCGGCGAGGATGACGGCCGCGGCCGACGCCGCCTGCCCGAGGCACACCGTGGCGATGTCCGGGCGGACGTACTGCATCGTGTCGTAGATCGCCATGAGCGCGGTGAACGAGCCGCCGGGCGAGTTGATGTACATCGTGATGTCGCGGTCCGGGTCGTTCGACTCCAGGAACAGCAGCTGCGCCATCACGTCGTTCGCCGACGCGTCGTCGATCTGCACCCCGAGGAAGATGATCCTTTCCTCGAAGAGCTTGTTGTAGGGGTTGGACTCCTTGACGCCGTAGCTGGTGCGCTCGACGAAGGAGGGGAGGATGTAGCGACCCTGCGGCGAGGCCGGAGCCGTGCCGCCGGGCACGTGGAGCTCACTCATTCGCTCTCGATCTCCTGTCTCAGGACGCGGTGCCGTTGCCGTTGCCGCGCGGCTCGGTGGAGCGCGCGACGACGTGGTCGATGAACCCGTACTCGAGGGCCTCGTACGGGTCGAACCACCGGTCGCGGTCCGAGTCCTCGGTGATCCGCTCGAAGGTCTGGCCGGTGTGCTGCGCGATCAGCTCGGCGAGCTGGCGCTTGAGCTTGCGCATGGACTCGGCGCGGATCGTGATGTCCGATTCCGTGCCGCCCAGGCCACCCGAGGGCTGGTGCATCATGATCTGCGCGTGCGGCAGGGCCAGGCGCTTGCCGCGGGCCCCCGCCGAGAGCAGGAACTGCCCCATCGAGGCGGCGAGCCCCATGGCGACGGTGGACACGTCGGGCTCGATCCACTCCATGGTGTCGTAGATCGCCATGCCCGCGGACACCGAACCGCCCGGCGAGTTGATGTACAGCGTGATGTCGGACTTCGGGTCCTCGGCGGAGAGCAGCAGCAGCTGGGCCGAGATCTGGTTCGCGATGTTGTCGTTGACCTCCTGACCCAGGACCACGATGCGCTCCCGCAGGAGGCGCTCGTAGACCGAGTCGTTGAGGCTCATCGCCGAGCCGGCGGCGCGCATGACCGCTCCGGCCGGGTCGGAGAGGTGCTGGGTCACCTGTGTCCCTGCTTTCTCTGCTGGGGTGATCGGTCTGGCGTCGGGCGGGCCCACCGACATCGACAGTAACCACCGGGACGGTCCGGACAGTCCGCCGACGGGCCGTGTTCGCTCCTGGCCGAGCGATGCGCCGCGGAGGCGCCCGGCGGTCAGGCCCGCGTGGTCGAGTCGGGCGCGCCGACGACCTCGGTGTCGGCTCCACCGGGCGAGTCGTCGGCCTCCACCTGCGAGCTCGGCGACGCCGGGTCGCTCGCGTCCGTGTCGGCGTCGGCGACCTCGGAGCCGTCCGCCGGGCCGGCGGCCGCGTCGGTGCCCTCGGCGGCAGGGGCGTCCTCGTCGTCGGCGGCGTCGGCCTCGTCGGTGCCGAACAGCTCGGAGAGGTCGAGCGCCTCGCCGTCGGGACCGGTGATGGTGTCCGCCCGCACGACGGTGGCGAGCGCCTTGCCGCGCACCGTCTCGACCTGCATCTGCTCGATCATCGACTGCAGCTGGCCCGCCTGCTGCGCCTGCTGGATGAAGTCCTCGACGCTGAGGCCGTAGCGCTGCGCCTGCATGGCGAGGTTCTGCATCAGGTCCTGCTGGTCGGGCCGCACCTCGGCCTTCTGCGCGATCTCGTCGAGCAGCAGCTGGGTCTTCACGGTGCGCTCCGCGTCGGCGCGCAGCTCGGCGTCGAACTCCTCGCGGGACTGGCCCTGCGACTCGACGTACTCCGTGAGCTTCTGCTCGTCGTGGTCGAACTCGTGGACCGCGTCGTGCGCGCGAGCCTCGAGCGTGGCCTGCACGATCGACTCCGGCAGCGGCACCTCGGCGGCCTCGAGCAGCGCCTCGAGCACGCGGTCGCGGGCCTGGCTGCCCTGCTCCATCTTCTTGACGCGCGCGTAGCGGGTGCGCAGGTCGTCCTTGAGCTCGTCGAGGGTGTCGAACTCGCTCGCGAGCTGGGCGAACTCGTCGTCGGCCTCGGGGAGCTGGCGCTCCTTGACCGTCTGCACGGTGACCGTGACCTCGGCGTCGGAGCCGGCGTGCTCGCCGCCCACGAGCTTCGTGGTGAACTCCTTGGTCTCGCCGGCGGTCATGCCCTCGAGCGCCTCGTCGAGACCGTCGATGAGCTGGCCCGACCCGACCTCGTGGGACATGCCCGTGGCCTGGGCCTCCTCGATGGCCTCGCCGTCGACGGTGGCCGAGAGGTCGATGACGACGAAGTCGCCGTTCTGCACCGCGCGGTCGACGCCGGTGAGCGTGCCGAAGCGCGCCTGCAGACCCTTGAGCTGGTCGTCGACGTCCTGGTCGGTGACCTCGGCCGCGTCGACGGACACGGAGATCGACGCGTAGTCCGGCACCGTGATCTCGGGCCGGATGTCGACCTCGGCGGTGAAGGAGAGCGTGTCCACACCCTCGGTCGGGGCGACCTCGATGTCCGGCTGGCCCAGCGGCTGGACCTCCGCCTCCGTGACGGCCTCGCCGTACTTGGCGGGCACGACCTCGCGGATGACCTCCTGGACCACGACGTCGCGACCGACGCGCTGGTCGAGGATCTGCTTCGGCGCCTTGCCGGGACGGAAGCCGGGGATGCGCACCTGCTTCGCGATCTCGCGGTAGGCCCGGTCGAAGTTGGGCTTGAGCTCGTCGAAGGGCACCTCGACGGCGAGTTTGACGCGCGTCGGCGACAGGTGCTCGACGGTGGACTTCACTGGTCGTCTCTCCTCGGGGCGGGCAACGTGCGGGTGACCGGCGCCGTACGGGACGTACGGACCCGATCGGGTCCGGAGCGTGACGCGGGAGGCCACCCTCACCGCTCACGGTCGAGGAGCACCGGAGGACCGGTACCTGCACCTGCTTGCGCGCCCGCCCGGGCGTGGCGGCGAGTCTAGACGTGACCCCCGACCACGCGCCGTGGCGCCCGGTCCGCGGCGTGTGGCGGGCCGGCGGGGGACGTCGTCGAGCAGGGGCCGGGAGTGACAGCGAAGTGGCGTCGCGGACGATGAGTGTCCGTATGCGTACTTCGATCACCGGCTCGGCGCCGCGAGCGGCCGACTGCTCCCGCTGCCTGGCCCTGTGCTGCGTCGCGCCGGCCTTCGCCGCCTCGGCCGACTTCGCGATCGACAAGCCGGCGCGCACCCCCTGCCCGCACCTCGGCGCCGACCACGTCTGCGGCATCCACGATCGGCTGCGCGAGCGGGGCTTCCCGGGCTGCGTCGTCTTCGACTGCTTCGGCGCCGGGCAGCAGGTGGTGCAGGTGACCTTCGGCGGGTCGGCGCGCCGCACCCCGGCGATGTTCGCGGCGCTCGACGTCCTGCGCCCGCTGCACGAGGTGCTCGCGGTGCTCGACGAGGCCGCCCGCTCGCCCGCCGGCGACGAGGCGCGGGCGAACCACCTGCTGGTCAAGAACTACAGCGTCGTCGGCCTGCACTGGGG
>CADCTH010000175.1 GCA_902805495.1 uncultured Actinomycetospora sp. | reverse complement strand
GACGGGCGCGGGGCCGGCCACCTCGGCGAGCACCTCCCGGGCCCGCCCGACCGTCCACGACGCCCGCACCACCGGCACCTGGAGCAGGGGCAGGTCCCCGACGAGCGGGCCCCGGACGTCGCCGTCGGCCTCGGTGAGGAACCCCAGCCGGCGCAGCCAGCCGTCGTCGAAGTACTTCGTCAGGTACGCCCGCCCCGAGTCCGGCGCGATCACGACGACGACGTCGTCGGGGCCCAGGTCGGCCGCCACCCGCAGCGCGCCGGCCACGGCCGTCGCCGACGAGCCGCCCAGCAGCAGGCCCTCCTCGCGGGCGAGGCGCCGCGCGGTGAGCATCGTGGTGCGGTCGTCGACGCGGACGACCTCGTCGGCGACGGCGCGGTCCCAGTTCGCGGGCCACGGGTCGTCGACGGTGTCGGGGTGGCGGTAGTGGCCGATCGCCTCGACGTAGTACGGGCTGCCGTCGCCCCCGCCGTAGGCGGAGGTCTCGGGGTCGACGCCGACCACACGCACGGGGCCGCGCTCCTTGAGCGCCGCGCCGGTGCCCGAGAGCGTGCCGCCGGTGCCGATGCCCGCGACCAGGCACGTCACCCGCCCGCCGGTCTGCTCCCAGATCTCCGGCGCCGTCGTGTCCCGGTGCGCCTGCGGGTTGGCCGGGTTGCCGTACTGGTCGGCGAGCCAGCCGCCCGGGGTCTCCGCGGCGATCCGGGCCGCGAGGTTGTTGACGTGCCGCGGGTCCTCGCGCGTCAGCCCGCCCGGGGTTAGCACGACCTCGGCGACGTAGGCGCGCAGCGCCGCGACCTTCTCGGCCGCGGTGGTGTCGGGCACGACGATCACCGTGCGGTAGCCGAGGAACCCGCCGACCAGCGCCAGGCCGATCCCGGTGTTGCCCGACGTGCCCTCGACCACCACGCCGCCCGGGGGCAGGTCCCCCGACGCCTCGGCGGCCCGGATCATCGCCAGCGCCGCGCGGTCCTTGACGCTGCCGCCGGCGTTCTGCCACTCGGCCTTGAGGTAGATCCGGGGCGCCAGTCCCTCGGTGACCCGCCGCAGGCGGATCAGCGGGGTGGCGCCGATGGCGTCGAGCACGGACTCGTGCACCGCTCCTGGCACGTCGCCGTGTCTACACCGCGTCGGCGAGGATGGCCCGATGGCGTTCACGGGCTTCGGCGAGGCGGTCGTCGACTTCTACGAGGGTCTCGAGGCCGACAACTCCAAGGCCTACTGGACCGACAACAAGCCGCTGTACGACGACCACGTGCGCGCGCCGATGGTCGCGCTGCTCGCCGACCTGGAGCCGGAGTTCGGCGCCGGCAAGGTCTTCCGCCCGTACCGTGACGTGCGCTTCTCCGCCGACAATACGCCCTACAAGGTCCAGTGCGGCGCCACCGCGGGCGGGCGCTACGTCCAGGTCTCGGCCGACGGGCTGATGGCCGCCGTCGGCTACTACCGCATGACCACGGCGCAGGTCGCGCGCTTCCGCGCCGCGGTCGACGACGCCCGCCACGGGCCGGCGCTCGCCGCGCTCGTCGACGACCTGCGCGCCGAGGGCTTCACGATCGCCGGCGAGCAGCTCAAGACCCGGCCCCGCGGCGTCGACCCCGAGCACCCGCGGCTGGACCTGATGCGCCACAAGAGCCTCTACGGCTGGTGCGCCTGGCCGCCCTCGGACGAGCTGCACGCGCCGGAGCTGCGCGACCGCGTCGCGACGACCTGGCGCCGCCTCGACCCGCTGAGCCGTTTGCTCGACGAGCACGTCGGCGTCGACCTCGACGACGCCGCGGACCGCCCGGGCCGCCGCCGCTGACTCACCGTCACCTCGCGTGGCCGCCGGTAGCCTCGGGTCATCGGCACGGAACGGACTCCCACCACCCGGCGCGCCACGCGGGCCGCCGCCGTGGCGACGGTGCTGCTGGTGCTCGCCCTGCTGGGTGCCGCGCTGTGGTGGGCGGCGGCCGAGCGCGGGTTCACCGCCCGCGACCTGTGGGAGGTCGTCGACCCGCCGCCCCCGGAGCCCTGCTCGGAGGACGACCCGACGACGTCGGGCTGCCTCACCCCGACCGCGCTGCGCCTGCACGACGCCGCCGTCGCCCGGTTCGGCGAGGCCGGCAGCGACGCCCCGATCCGCTCGATCACCTGCTGGTCGGAGCACGCCTGGAACCCGTCGAGCGACCACCCGCACGGGCGCGCCTGCGACTTCTTCCCCGCCGGCTACGGCGAGTTCCCCGAGGGTGACGACCTCGCCGCCGGCTGGGCGGTGGCGCAGTGGCTGCGCGAGAACGCCCGCGAGCTCGACGTCCGCTACGTCATCTGGCAGGGCCGCATCTGGTACCGCGGGGGCTCCGACGCCGGCGACGGCTGGGGCCGGCCCTACGGCGGCGGCGGGGTGTACGACTCGGAGGACGCGACCGGCGGCCACTTCGACCACGTGCACGTCAGCGTGGGTCGCTCCTGAGGTGCCACACGGTCACGAGGGGATCGGGTCGTGCTCCCAGTCGCGGAGGTTGACCTGGTCGCACTCGAGGGCGAAGGCGTCGATCTCCTCGGGGCTCGCGCCGCGGGCGAACAGGTCGGCCAGGCCGCGGAAGTAGTGCTCCCGCGGCGCACCCGGCACGAAGAGGATGAGGAAGCGGGCGGGCTCGTCGCCCAGCGCGCGGAACCCGTGCACCCCGTTGACCGGCACGTGGGCGAAGTCGCCCTCACCGAGCACGCCCCACTCCCGGCCGCTCATCACCGCGAGGCGCCCGGAGATCACCCAGAACGCCTCGGTGAAGCCCGTGTGGAAGTGCGGGATCGCCCCCCAGCGGCCGGGCTGGGCGGAGGTCTCGAACAGGCCGTAGCCCCCACCGACGACGTGGCCGGGCGCGGTGAAGATCGCCGGGCCGGCCTGCTCGGTGTCCGCGCGGAAGCGGAAGACGCCCGGGTCGGCGTCGGGCACGTCGGTCGGGAAGCTCATGTCAGCGCACCTTGGACGCCACGAACGGCGGGGTCACGACCTCGCACTCCAGCGACCGGCCGCGCACGTCGACCGCCAGCACGTCGCCCTCGTCGACGCCCGCGGCGGTGCCGAGCAGCGCGAGCGCGATGCCGGTCTTCAGCGTCGGGGAGAACGTGCCCGAGGTGGTCTCGCCGACCACGTCGTCGCCCCGCCGGACGCCCATGTGCCCCCGCGGCACGCCGCGGCCCGTGGCCCGCAGTCCCCAGGACCGCCGCCGGGGGCCGGCCTCGCGCTCGGCGAGCAGCGCCTCGCGGCCCCAGAACTCATCCTTCCGCCAGCCCACCGCGAAGCCGCACCGGGCCTGCAGCGGCGTGATGTCCGGACCGGGCACGGCGGTGCAGGCCGTCGTCGCCGTCGTCCTCGGGCTGCTCGCCGCCCGGTTCCTGCTGCGGCACGCCGTCCGGCGGCTCGGTGGGGTCACCGGCGACGTGCT
>CADCTH010000174.1 GCA_902805495.1 uncultured Actinomycetospora sp. | reverse complement strand
GCGTAGTACGGGGCATCGACGAGGCCACCCGTCGCCACGACCGCCGCGGTGCCCTCAGCGCGCGCCGCCACGAGGTCGCCGGCCCCCCGCAGAGCACAGGTCAGCGAGCTCCGCCACGGGCACGGCGCAGGATCGGACGCGCCCCACGCGAGCAGGCGCTCGCCGAGCGCCCGCAGATCGGTGACCGCCTCCTCGTGGCGGCCCTGCGCGCTGCGCAGCCGGCCCCGGGCCCCGAGCAGGACGTTCGCCGCGTAGTACGGGGCATCGACGAGGCCACCCGTCGCCACGATCGCCGCGTCGGCCGCGGCGAGGTCCCCGGCCTCGATGAGCGCCTCGGCCAGCCACCCCGTTGCGTACGACCACATCGTCACGCTGCCGACCCCGACCGCCATCTCCACCGCGAGCGTGAGATCGGCGAGCGAGGACGCGACGTCGCCGGCGAGGAGGGTGGCGTGCCCGCGGAAAGCCGAGGCGAGCGCGACTCCGGGACCGTTGCCGCGGGCCCGCAGACGCGCGATGGCCTCGTCCCACACCGTGAGCGCCCGCTCCGGACGGCCGCAGATAGCGAGGGTGATGAGGGCGCTCGGCAGCGTGACGAGGATCCGGTCCTCGAGGAGGTGCCCCCGGGTGAGCGAGCGCTCGGCCAGATCGAGCGCGCGGGCGCGGGACCGCGTCAGGAGCATCTCCTCGACGGCCACACTCGCGATCAGCATGCAGGCCGTCGGTGTTGTCGGCTCCGGGAGGCGCTCACGCTGCGCGTGGCGCCGACGTCCCACGGAGCGGGTCCGGCGGTCCTGCATCGCGGCGGTGACCAGCTCGGCCTCCAGCTCGTCGACGAGCTCGGAGTCCGTGCCGGCGAGGTCCTCGATGCCCTCCTCACAGACACGGACGGCCTCGACGAGACGGCCGTGGTCGAACATGAGCCGCGCCGCGAGCAGGCGGGCCCGTGCACGGTCCTCCGGGTCCGCCGCCTCCTCGGCAGCCCGTGTCAGGACTCCGAGCGCGTCGCGGTCGCCGGCCCAGAGGCACGCGGCCCCGAGCTCGAGGAGGAGCGCGGCCCGCTCCCCACCGCGCGGCGGTTCCCTGAGCGCCCGGCGCAGGTAGCGGACGGCCACGTCCGGTGCCCCGCGGCCGACGGCCCGAGCGGCCGCCTCCCGCAGGGCGGCGACCACCGCGGCGTCGCCCCGCGGTCCGTCGGCCAGGAGGTGCGGCACCAGGACGTCCCCGCGCTCTCCGTCGGCGACGAGGACGTCGATCGCGCGGCGATGAGCAGCGGAGAGCTGACCGGGACTCGCCATGGAGATCACCGCCGACCGCACGAGGGGGTGCAGGAAGCGCAGCGGCAGGGCGCGGTCGACGAGCCGTGCCGCGACGAGCGCGTCGGCAGCCTCCGTGGCCTCGTCATGGTCGACGCCGGCCGCCGCCGCGACGCGTGCCAGCCCGTGGCCCTCGCCAAGGACCGCGGCGGCGCGGGCCACCGCCGCCGCGCTCTCCCCGAGGTCCGCGAGCCGCCGCCGCACCGTGCGCTCGATGCCGTGCGGGACGGTCGCCGAGAGCGCCGACACCGCCGCGGTCCGCGGCGCGAGACCCCGGACCTCGACCTCCGCCAGGAGCTCGGCGAGCAGGTAGGGGTTGCCGCCGGTGGCCGACGCGCACGCGGTGACGAACGGGTCGTCGGGCTCGCCCAGCCGGTCGGCGACGAGCGACCCGACGGCCCGCCGTCCCAGCGGGGCCGGCCGCAGGACGTCGCCGGCCTGCCCGGCGAGCGCCGCCAGGAGGTCGGCCCGCGCGGTGTCGGCATCCGGACGCGTCGCCACGAGGAGGGACACGGGCAGGCCATCGAGACGGTGGGCGAGATAGGCGAGGAACCGCAGAGACGGCGGATCGCACCAGTGCGCGTCGTCGATCACGAGCAACACCGGTGCGTCGTCGCCGATCTCGGCCACGAGCCAGTACAGCCCGTGCAGCGTCGCGAACAGGTCCCCGGGCACGGACCCGGGCGTCGGGGCGAGCACCGGGCCCGCGAGAGCCGCCGCGCCGTGCAGCGGACGCTCCCCGGCCGTCCTCCCGAGCAACTCGCGCGCCACCCCGAACGCCAGCTCGCCCTCCAGTTCCGCTCCGCGGGCCACCAGCACCGACAGGCCCGCCTCGCAGGCCGCTGCCCGGGCCGCGCCGACGAGCCGGGTCTTGCCGATGCCGGCTTCGCCCTCGACGAGTACGAGCTCGCCCCGGCTCGCCGCGGTGGCGTCGACCAGGCGGCGCAGCCGCTCGATCTCACCCTCACGGTCGAGGAGCGGGCCCATCGCGCCCTCTTTCTCGGGGTGTTCCTCGGGGTGTCGTCCGGAGGCTCCGGACCCTGGTCGTCCCTACCGTTGCGTGACGGGAAGTGACGAACAAGGCCCAGAGGGACGGCAGATGGATGACTTCGAGGCGGTCGACGCCGAGTCATGTCCCGCATTGCTCACTCCTCGTGAGCCGAGCACCACCTGGCGCGTACCCGGAACCCTCGAAGAGTGGGTGGCCGTGCTCGGCGAGGTGTCCGGACTGCTCTGCGCGCTGCGGGAGGCGGAGGCCCCCGACGGCACGGTGGTCCTACCCGTACCGCTCGCGCACGGCGTCGCCCAGCGGGCATGGGCTGCGGTGGCCCGGCCGATGCGATCCGACGACGGCGCCGCACCGGTCGACCTCGCGCCCCACGCACTTCGGCTGGTGGGGCAGGCCGCCCGCGTCCTCGGCGACCGGCTCTGCCGCGCACGGGCGAGCGGCGTCGACGACCTCGTCACCGCGGTGCTGCGCGACGAGGCCGCCGTGCACGGCCGGGATCCCGAGTGGCTGGTGGCGCAGGTCGCCCGCGTCCACGGCGTCCTGTCGGCCCCGGACCCGGCCGGGGCCCGGGTCGTCTGGCACGCCCTCGACGACGCCGATCCCACCTTCTGACGACCCAGGAGACCTCGTGGACTACGCCACCATGCGCGACCTGTTCTTCGCCCCGCCCGACCGTCCCCGCCCCGCCGACCCGCCCGCCGGCCGCGACCCGTCACCGGCCCGGGCGCTGCGCGACGCGATCGAGCCGCTGGCGTGCCTGTCGATCTGGTCGCCCGAGGCCGCCGAGGGCTACACCCGGCTGGGCCTCGACGACTACTTCGCCGCCTCGTCCGCGAGCGCACCGCGCCTCTCGGCACCCCGCCGACCCCGGTCGCGGTGGCGGCGCTCGGGGTGTTCGCGCCGGAGCTCGTCGGTCCGCAGTACGAGGCCGGCGTCGCGGCCGTGCCGCTCGCCGACCTCGTCCGCGTCCGCATCGACGCGCCCGGCGCGACCCTGCGCCGGCTGCTCGGCGACGTCGACGCCGAGGCGGCCCTGCTCGTCGACGCGCTGCGCCGCGGCATCGACGCCGCCGACCGCACGGCCCGCCCGCTGTTCACCGGTCTGACCACGGAGCCGTGGCCGGAGGACCCGCTGGCGGGCCTCGTGCACGCCTGTCATGTCCTGCGGGAGCACCGTGGCGACTCCCACCTGGCGGTGTGCGCGGTCGACGGCCTGGACCCGGTCCAGATGAACGTGCTCACCGAACTGTGGTGCGGCTACCCGCTCGGGTCCTACACCGCCTCGCGCGGCTGGAGCCTCCGACAGGTCGAGGCCGCGGCCGCGCGTCTGCGGGCGCGCGGGCTGATGGTGGGCGACCAGCTCAGCGACACCGGCCTGTCGCACCGCGCCGACCTCGAGGGGCGGACGGACGCGATGCAGCAGTCGGTGGTCGACGCGATCGGCGACGAGCTGCCGGAGGTCACCAAGCGGCTCGGCGACTGGTCCGACGCCCTCGTCGCCCTCGACGCCGCCCCGCCGGACCCGGCGAAGCGCCTGGCCGGCTGACGAGATCACCAGCGACGATCCCGACCCCGCCGACCGGCATACATGACGACGGGATCGCCTCGCCGTTCGCGTAGCCGTCGGGCCCCGCACCCCGCCTCATCCGCGAGGTCAGCGCTCGGCCGGCCGGCGCGCCGGCTCCGGGAGCGCCTCCGCCAGGCCAACGAGCAGGTCGCAGACACCCTCCGCTGCGGTCGGGGTGAGCTCGCCCCGCCAGACCGCGGCGGGGCCCCGGCCGTCGATCGTCACCCGCCATCCGGGCGGCAGCACGGTCGCCCGCAGGTGTGCGTGCGCGCCGAGGAGCAGCTCGTCGGCCGCGACGGCGTCGTCGGACTCGATCCACCAGCGCTCGTCGAGCTCGTCGTCGAGGAGGTGGACCCGACGCTCGGGGCGCCGCCGCTCCGGGTTGATCAGCACAGGGGCGCACGCGAGGGGGAGGTCGACGCGCCCTCGCACCTCGCGCATCGGGGGCGTGTCGTGGTCGCGGCGCGGCGTCCAGGCCTGGAGGACCACGATCGGGAGGCCGTCCTGCTCTCCCTCGAGCACGTGGTCGACCTGCGGGTCGCCGTCGACGCCGGCCCGCTCGGCCGCGGCCGGCGTCCACGGGTGGGGGCTGGTCTGCCACGCGCGGGTCCGGTGGGTCCAGCCGTGCTCAGCGGCCCAGGCCGCGAGCTGCGCGGACCGCTCGAGCTCGCGCCTGGTGAACACGTAGTGGTTGACGTACCCGAGCGCGAGCACGAGCACGGCCGCGCCGAGGACGGCGCCGAGCGCCAGGACGATCCAGAAGACGACCATGTCCGCACCGTAGCCACGGAGAGTGACCGGTACTCAGGGCCGCACGGGTGACACCTCAGCCCTCCGGGTCCGGCTCCGTCCCGTCGATCGGCTCCTCGTGGTCGGCGCCGAGCACCGCGCCGGGCACGTCGCCGACCGGCTCGACCTCGGGCCGGTACCGCTCGCCGTGGACAGGCGGCTGGTCGGCGGTGGCCAGCGGGTCGGTGTGCGGGCTGCGCTCGCCGGCCATCAGCGCGCCGCCTCGAGCACGTCGTCGCTCGCCGCGGCCTCCCCGGCCAGGCGCTCCGCGGCCAGCGACCGCAGGCGGAAGCGCTGCACCTTGCCGGTGGCGGTGCGCGGGACGTCGTCGATGGCGATCACGCGGCGCGGGCGCTTGAACGACGCCAGGCCCTCGCGGCACCAGGCGACCAGCGCCGCCTCGTCGACCGTGTGGCCCTCGTGCGGCACGACGCAGGCCACCGGGAGGTCGAGGCCGTCGCCGTCGGGCACCGCGACCACCACCACCTCGGCCACGGCCGGGTGCGCGACGAGCCGCTCCTCGACCTCGGCGGGCGTCACCCAGATGCCGCCGACCTTGAGCACGTCGTCGGTGCGCCCGAGGCACGTGTAGGTGCCGTCGGCGTTGCGGACGTAGGTGTCGCCGGTGCGCAGCCACTCGCCCTCGAACACGAGGCGGTTGGTGGCGGTGCGGCACCAGTAGCCGGTGCAGATCGAGTCGCCGCGCACGTAGAGCGTGCCGGTCTCGCCGTCGGGCACCGGGCGGCCGTCGGTGCCGCGGATCTCGACGTCGTAGCCCGGCACGGGCACGCCCGACGTGCCGGCGACGACCTCGCCCGGCCGGTTCGACAGGTAGATGTGCAGCGCCTCGGTGGAGCCGATGCCGTCGAGCACCTCGACGCCGAACCGCTCGCGCATCCCGTGCACCATCCGCGCCGGCAGCGCCTCGCCCGCCGACGCGCCGCGGCGCACCGTGGCGAACGCGGCGGGGTCGACCTGCCCCGCCTCGGCGGCGGCGAGCAGCGGGCCGTACGAGCTCGGGGTGCCGAAGAACATCGTCACGCCGTGGCGGGCGGCGAGGTCGGCGATCAGCGCGGGCGTCGGGCGCGACGGCTCGAGCACCGCGGCGGCGCCGACCGACAGCGGGAAGAACATCGAGTTCCCGATGCCGTAGGCGAAGAAGAGCTTGGCCACCGAGAGGCACAGGTCGTCCGGGCGGATGCCGAGCACCTGCTGGCCGTAGGTCTCGCACACCGTGCGGATGTCGGCGTGCCGGTGCATCGCGGCCTTGGGCTTGCCGGTGGTGCCCGAGGTGTAGAGCCACAGGGCCTGCGACTCGTCCCAGGTGTCGTACGCGGGCGGGACGCCGTCGAGCGCGTCGCCGGCGGCGAGCATCTCGTCCCAGGTCCGCACGCCGACGCCGGTGCCGAAGCCCGACGGGTCGTCGCCGGTGACGACGACCTCGGCCACGTCACCGCCGTGCTCGACGACGTTGCGCACGGCCACCTGGGCGGTGTCGGCGAACGTCGCGGACGCGAGCAGCAGCCGGCTGCGCGAGTCGGCGATCAGCACGGCGAGCTCGGTGCCGCGCAGCATCGTCGAGACCGGTACGGCGATGGCGCCGAGGCGCATGGTGGCGAGGATGCCGGCGAACAGCTCGACCTCGTCGACCATGCACAGCACGACGCGCTGCTCGGGCAGCACGCCCAGCGCCGCGAGCCCCGCCGCGACCCGGCCGACCTCCGCGTCGAGCTCCGCGTAGGTCAGCGTGCGGGACGGCGCCCGCACGGCCACCCGGTCACCGTCACCCGCGGCGAGGCGGCGCCCGACCAGGTAGTCCGCGGCGTTGAACGACTCCGACATGGGCGCCTGCCTCGTGGTGGTGGGCGTGACGGGTGGTGACGGCGAGGATGTGGCTTTCCACGCACCCAGTGCAAGCGTGGGGGCCACGCTGGCACTGGGTGCGAGGAAATCCGCCAGCTCGGTCCCGGCGGGAGTGACGGTCAGGGGAAGTGCACGTACTCGTAGTCGACGGGCTTGTCGTTGATCCCGTTGTTCGGCGGGGCGATCCAGCCCGCGATCTTGCCGGGCTCGAGCACCGGGTGCATCAGTCCGCGCACGTGGGTCTTGTCGACCTCGGTGGGCAGCCACTCGGACTCGCGCGACTTCCACTCCGCATCCGACACCATCCGGCCCTCGGGCGTGATGTGGGCGTCGGCGAACGCGCCGACGTGGCGGTTGAAGCCGACGTGCGGCAGCGACAGGCGCCGGTCGATGCCGTGCTTCTCGAGGATCCGGTTCCAGCGCTTGAGCCCGTTGGAGCAGTCGCCCGTGTACTCGCTGCGCAGGTCCTGGTTCAGCGCGAGCAGCGCCGGCACCTCGGTGGTGGTGATCCGCCCCTCGCGCACCGCGTCGACGGCGCCCGCGTCGTCGGTGAGCACGTGGTCGTCCTTGCGCCGCTCCTCCTGCCAGCGGCCCTTGAGCCCGGCGGTGAAGTAGTTGGCGGCGTTGGTGGACGACTCGTTGCCGAACAGGTCCAGCGAGACCGTGTAGTGGAAGTTGATGTACTTCTGGATCATGTCCAGCGGGATGCCGCCGGCCCCCGCGACGTCCTCGGAGTCGTGCTCGTTCATCAGCTGCGCGGTGCGGGTGACCACGCGGTCGATGCCGGTGGTGCCCACGAACATGTGGTGGGCCTCCTCCTTGAGCATGAACTCGCAGGTGCGCGAGAGCGGGTCGAAGCCCGACTCCTTGAGCGTCCCGAGCTGGTACTTGCCGTCCCGGTCGGTGAAGTACGTGAACATGTAGAACGACAGCCAGTCCGGGGTCTCCTCGTTGAAGGCCCCGAGGATGCGCGGCGACTCGTCCGAGCCCGAGTTGCGGGCCAGGAGCTGGTCGGCCTCCTCGCGCCCGGCGCGCCCGAAGTAGGCGTGCAGCAGGTAGACCATCGCCCAGAGGTGACGGCCCTCCTCGACGTTGACCTGGAACAGGTTGCGCATGTCGTAGAGCGACGGCGCGGTGGCCCCGAGGAAGCGCTGCTGCTCCACCGAGGCGGGCTCGGTGTCGCCCTGGATGACGATGAGGCGCTGCAGGTCGGCGCGGTACTCGCCGGGCACCTCCTGCCACACCGGCTCGCCCTTGTGCTCACCGAACGCGATCTTGCGGTCCGGGTCGTGCTCGGAGAGGAAGACGCCCCACCGGTACTCGTTCATCGGGACGTGGTCGAAGTGCGCCCAGCCCTCGCGGCCGACGTCGACCGCCGTGCGCAGGTAGACGTCCTTGGTGTCGACGGCGGGACCCATGTCGCCCCACCAGTCGAGGAAGTTCGGCTGCCAGCGCTCGAGGGCCCGCTGGAGCTTGCGGTCGGACGCGAGGTCGACGTTGTTCGGGATCTTCGCGTCGAAGTCGATCTTCGGTCGTGCTGAGGTCATGTCTTACACCCGCTTCCGGTCGAAGTCGGCCTTGCGTCCCGTGCCGTAGCGGCGCAGCGCGCCCTCGGCGCCCGAGGCGTTGGGCCGCAGGAAGATCCAGTTCTGCCACGCCGTGAGCCGGCCGAAGATCCGTGTCTCCATGGTCTCCGGGCCGACGAACCGGTGGTTCGCCTCCATGCCGGTCAGGGCGTCGGGGCTCAGCGAGGCCCGCTCCTCGAGCAGGATGCGGATCTCGTCCTCGTAGTCGATGTCGTCGGGGGCGTCGGTGACCAGGCCCGCCTCCTCGGCCTGCGCGCCGGTCAGGCACGTGCCCGGCTCCAGCGCGGCGAGCGTCTCGTCGTCGCCCCAGAACCGGGACTGCAGTCGGGTCAGGCCGTTGCCCATCGGGAACGCGCCGAAGTTGGACGCCGTGAGCACGAGCTGCGCCGGGTCCTGCTCCTCGTCGGCGTCCTCGAACGTGCCCTCGAGCATGTACTGCCGGTCGCAGGCCAGCGCGAGCTCGAGCAGGGCGACGGCGAAGCAGCTGCCGGGCTCGATCAGCGCGATGAGGCTGCGGCTGGTGACGTCGAGGCGCTTGAGCGTCCGCTTGAAGTAGTGGCGGATCTCGTTGACCAGCCAGTCGGACCCGGAGTGCTCGGCGATGACGCGCTCGAAGGCCAGCGCGCCCTCCACCGACCCCCGCGTCTTGACCAGCCAGGTGCCGATCTCGAGCTCGTTGGTGCGCAGCCGCAGGATCAGGTCGTCGAGCTCGCGGGTCATCGCCAGCGGCCAGAAGTCGGCGCCGAGGGCGTGGATGCGCTCGAGCGACTCGGGCACCGTCCCGGCCTCGGGGCCCAGCACGGTGACGGTCTCGGTGCGGGCGTCGCGATCGATCTCGCAGCGGACGTTCGGGTAGCGGATGGCGTCCTCGGTGACCTCGCGCTGCAGCGGCGGCAGCGCGATGCCCGTGGCTCCGGTCGGCCGCGACGACGCCGCCGCCGCCTCGGCCGCGCGCTCGCGCACGGTGGCGTCCCACTGCTTGCGCGAGACGGTCTCGTCGACGAGCTTCCACTCGACGGCCTTCGGGCCCGGGAAGCCCTCGGACTTGGTGGCGAAGATGTCGGCGCGGTCCTTGCGGACGTGGCGCTTGTCGGTGATGCGGGTGAGCCCGCCGGTGCCGGGCAGCACGCCGAGCAGCGGCACCTCGGGCAGCGCGACGGCGCTGGAGCGGTCGTTGACCAGCAGGATCGTCTCGCAGGCCAGCGCCAGCTCGTAGCCACCGCCGGCGGCGGTGCCGTTGAGCGCGGCCACCCAGGTCTGCCCCGAGTGCGCGGTCATGTCCTCGATGCCGTTGCGCGTCTCGTTGGTGAACTTGCAGAAGTTCACCTTCCAGGAGTGGCTCGACTGGGCCAGCATCCGGATGTTGGCGCCGGCGCAGAAGTTCGAGTCCTTGCCGCTGGTGAGCACCACCGAGCGCACCTCGGGGTGCGAGAACCGCAGCCGCTGCGTGAGGTCGTAGAGCTCGATGTCGACGCCCAGGTCGTACGAGTTGAGCTTGAGCTCGTAGCCGGGCACCAGGCCGCCGTCCTCGGCGACGTCGAGGTACACCCAGGCCGTCTCGCCGTCGATCTCGTAGCGCCAGTGCCGGTAGCGCGAAGGGTCGGTGTCGAAGTCGACCTGCGGTTCCCCCGGCGCGGGTACTCCCTCGGTGGCCGGCGCGTCCTCGAGAACGGTCACGGTGGTGGTCCTTCCCTTGTCGTGCGGCCCACACTCTACGAGAATCATGCGTCGATGCATAGACCTGTAGAACTTCGGAGGCCCCGATGACGTGGACCTGGACCGCCGAGCACGAGCCGCGGTGGGACGCGGCCAAGGCCACCGCGTTCGGCGAGCTCCCGCCGACGCTGTTCGGCCTCGGTCGCCCCACCGACGGCCAGCCGCTGGGCGACGCGTGGTGGCGGGTGGAGGACGACGAGGGCACGCCCCTGGGCTACGGCCGGCTCGACGACACGTGGGGCGACGCGGAGATCCTGGTGGTCACCGCACCCGCCGCACGCGGCACCGGCGTCGGCGCGTTCGTGCTGGAGCACCTCGAGCGCGAGGCGGCGACGCGACAGCTCAACTACGTCTACAACGTCGTGCCCACCCGCCACCCCGACGGCGACGCCGTGCGCGCCTGGCTCACCGCCCGCGGGTTCGCGACGAGCGAGGTCGGCGAGCTGCGCAAGCGCGTCGCCGCCGGCGCCACACCGACCGGACGCTGAGCGACTGGCCCGTGCCGCCCGTCCCACCGGTTGGTCTAGTGTCCGCTCCGTCACGGGACGGGAGGGGTGGGGGGATTTGCGCACGCGCGTGCGGGGTCGCCTGGTGCCGGTGCTCCTGCTGGTCGCCCTGCTGAGCGGCTGCGGGTTCTTCGGCGACGTCACCGACTCGGTCGACGGCCTCTACGACCGCGACCCGCGGTTCGACCAGGGCACCGCGCTGGCCGACGCGGCCGCCGTGGCCGCCGCCGCGGCGGTGGCGGCCATCGCCGGCGCCACCGCGCCCATCAGCCGGTTCAGCGCGGGCGACCGTCAGTACCTGCAGTACGACGAGCACCTCGTCCGCGGCCGGCCGGCGGCGGCCGGCGCGGCCGGGGCGACCGTGCTCGTGGACGACTACGCCAACGGCTACCGCCGCTGGGCCGCCGACGTCAGCCCCGTCATCGGCCCGGTCCCCCCCACGGACGACGACGGCAAGTGAGCAGCGCAGGGAGCACCGGATGATCGTGGAGTTGGCCGTCGGGGTCGTCGGCACGGTGGCGTACGCCGCGGTCGGCGTCGTGCTCATGGGACTGGGCTACGGGCTGGTCGACCTGCTCACCCCCGGCAAGCTGGGCGAGCTCATCTGGCGCGAGCGCAACCCCAACGCCGCGCTCGTCCTGCTCTCCGGCCTCGCGGGCGTCGGGCTCATCGTCGTCACCGCGATCCTCACCAGCGACGACGCGATCGGCCGCGGCCTGCTCTCCACGGTGGTCTACGGCCTGCTCGGCATCGTGCTGATGGGCGCCTCGTTCCTGCTGCTCGACGCCCTGACCCCCGGCAAGCTCGGCGAGACCGTCACCGAGCACGCGCTGCACCCGGCCGCCTGGGTCACCGCCGTCGTGCACCTCGCGGTCGCCGGCATCATCGCCGCGTCCGTCACCTGACCCGGAGCCGCGGATGACCGTCGACGAGCGGCCGGCCGCCGGCGCCGCCCCGCCGCCCCTCGACCTCCCCGTGCGGTCCCGCCCGGCCCGGGCGATCGTGCTCGCGGTCGTGTTCGTCTGCGCCGCCTGCGGGCTGGTCTACGAGCTCGCACTGGTGGCGCTCGGCTCCTACCTGGTGGGCGACACCGTCGCGAACGACGCGCTGGTGATCTCGCTGATGGTGTTCGCCATGGGCCTGGGCTCGCTGGCCGCCAAGCCGCTGCAGCGTTGGCCCGCGGCGGCGCTCGCCGAGGTCGAGCTGGCGCTGGCGCTGGTCGGGGGCACGAGCGTGCTGCTCCTCTACGCCTCGTACTCGTGGCTGCGGCTCTACACGCCGGCGCTGATCGTCGAGGCGCTGCTGATCGGCCTGCTCATCGGCGCGGAGATCCCGCTGCTGATGACGCTGCTGCAGCGCATCCGCACCCAGGAGGCCGGCTCGGCGGTCGCCGACCTCTTCGCCGCCGACTACGTCGGGGCGCTGCTCGGCGGCCTGGCGTTCCCGTTCCTGCTGCTGCCGCTGTTCGGCCAGCTGCGCGGCGCGCTGGTGGTCGGGATGATCAACGCGGTGGCCGGCACGGTCGTCGTGCTGTGGCTCTTCCGGCGCGTGCTGGGGTACCGGGCGCAGGCCGGGATCGGGCTGGCGACGGCCGCGGTGCTCCTGCTGCTGGTGCTCACCACCGCGCTGGCCGCGCCGTTCGAGGTGGCTGCGCGCCAGGCGCTCTACGCGGCGCCCGTGGTGCACGGCGAGCGCACGCCGTACCAGGAGATCGTGCTGACCCACGCCACCGCGCTGGCCACCCGGCCCGACGACCTGCGTCTCTACCTCAACGGCGACCTGCAGTTCTCGTCGGTCGACGAGTACCGCTACCACGAGGCGCTCGTGCACCCGGCGCTCGCTGGCGGGCAGTCCCGCGTCCTCGTGCTCGGCGGCGGCGACGGGCTGGCGGCCCGCGAGGTGCTGCGCCACCCCGGGGTGCGCGAGGTGGTGGAGGTCGAGCTCGACCCCGCGGTGCTGGGGCTCGCCCGCACCCAGGAGGACCTCGTCGCCCTCAACCGCGGCGCCCTCGACGACCCGCGGGTGCGCACCGTCGCCGCCGACGCGTTCACGTGGCTGCGCGACACCGACGACGTCTTCGACGCGGTGGTCGTCGACATGCCCGACCCGGACGCCGTCGCGACGGCCAAGCTCTACTCGGTGGAGTTCTACGGCCTCGTGCGCCAGGTGCTCGCGCCCGGCGCCCGCGTGGTCGTGCAGGCCGGCTCGCCGTCGTTCGCCCGCGAGGCGTTCTGGTCGATCGAGACGACGATGGCCACCGCGGGCCTGGCGACGACGCCTTACCACGTCGCGGTGCCCTCGTTCGGCGGTGACTGGGGCTTCGTGCAGGGCACGCTCGGGCCCGCCGCCGCCCCGGAACTGCCGCCCGGGACACCGCCGCTGCGCTCGCTGGACCCGGCGACCCTGGCCGCGAGCACGGTGTTCGCGCCGGACATCGCGCGGGTGCCGGTGCAGGCCTCGACCATCGACCGCCCGCGCATCGTCGACTACCGGCTGGCGACGACCCGCTGACTCACGCGCCGACGAGCGTCGGGAGCTGGCGACGGACGCCGTCGCGCAGGGCGTCGAGGGCGTCGGGCGCGCCGCCGAGGTGGCGCAGCAGGGCCTGCTGGAACAGGCCGTCGACGGTGGCGTAGGCGAACGCCGGCGTGCACGCCGGCCGCGCGCCGACCAGCGCGGCGTACGCCTCGACGGTGCGCCAGATCATCCGCTCGAGGCTGCCGTCGATCTCGGCCACGTCGGCGCGGAACGACTCCTCGAACAGCGACTGGCCGCGCAGGTCGTACCAGAGGCGGTGCAGCAGCGCGTCCTGCTCCAGCGTCGCCGCGAGGCCGTCGGCGACGCCGTGGAGCAGGCCGTCCGGGGTGTCGGCGGTGGCGACGATGCCGTCGTAGCGCTGCACGCAGTGCGCCTTGTACTGCCGCACGCAGTAGGTGATGAGGTCGACCTTGTCGCGGAAGTAGTAGTGCAGCACCCCGTGCGAGAACTCCGAGTTCTGCGCGATCTCGCGCAGGCTCGTCCGCGCGTACCCGAGCTCGGACAGCGTCAGCAGGGCGGCGGCGGCGAGCTGGCGACGACGCTCCTCGAACTTGTCCACCTGCCGCCGCGAGATGCGGTCGGCCGGCCCGGTCGTGGTGGTCACCAGCGTGTAGATCAGCGTCGGCGGCCAAGGACGTGGTGATCACCGGCGGGTTCAACGTGTACTCCGCCGAGGTCGAGCAGGCGCTCATGGCCCACGAGGCCGTCCGCGACTGCGCGGT
>CADCTH010000173.1 GCA_902805495.1 uncultured Actinomycetospora sp. | reverse complement strand
CGGTGCGGCGGCCGACGACACCGTCGTGGTCGGCTCGGATTCCTGGTTGCAGGAGCCGACGATCGCGAGGAACGCGACGACGCCGACGGCCCAGCCCTTCTTGGACACAGCTCTCCCCGACAGAGAAACGGCACGGAAGTGGCGGATCGGTGGTCGCTGCCGCTCCCGCGGGCGTTCCGTCCCGATCCGTTGCCGGTGTCTCGTTCTCCCGCGGGGACTCGTTACAGACCATTCGGTTGGTCCGCGTGGAGGCCCTATGCGCCGAGCTCCAGCCGCACGTGGGTGCCGTCGGCGCCGCTCCAGATGTGCAGGACGTCGCTGAGCTGGCGGGCGAGCCACACCCCGCGGCCGCGGGCCGAGCGGACGTCGGGGCGCCGGAGCCCGGGCGTCGTGCTGGTCATGTGCCCGACGTCGTGGATCTGGGCGACGATCCGGCCGGGCCGGGTCCACCAGGACAGCGTGCCGTGCCCCGCGCCGTGCTCGACGCTGTTGCTGACGAGCTCGCCGATCGCGAGCACCAGCCCGTCGACCTGCTCGTCGCTCAGGCCGGCCCCCTCGCCGTGGCGCCGCGTCGCGACGCGGACCCCGCGCAGGGCCGTGGCGCCGGTGAACGTGGCCTGCTCGCTCGGCGGACCGAGCGGGGGCGCCGGGGGCGCGGGCACCGACGCGAGCACCTGGTCGGGCGAGCGGTAGCGCGGGTTGGGGCTCGCGTCCCTCCCGACGAAGAGCTCGGGGTGGTTCCAGTGCAGGTAGCGGTCGGTGTCGTCGGAGACGTCGGCGGCGGCGCACAGACAGATCAGCGTGACCGGGAGCCCGGTGAGCGCGAGGTTGCAGCTCGCGTCGACCACGCTCCAGTAGTCGGGCGCCGACGAGCGCGGCCCCGACCCGCCGACGGTGGTGCTGTCGCTGAGGATCAGTGCCGCGCGGTCGCCGTCGCCCAGCTCGCCCAGTTCGCGCAGCCGCTCGGCCCGGCGCGCCGCCGTCGTCTGCCCGCTGTAGCTGTACGGGCGCGCCGGTTCGCCGAACACGACGTCGCGGGCGCGGTCCCCGAGGTGCCGTTCGACGACCTCGCGCAGGGGGTGGTCGACGGCGGCCCAGACGAGGTCCCCGCGGGTCACGGCGGCGTCGAGCAGAGGGGCGAGCGTGGCGACGAGGTCGTCGGCGTCGTGGTAGACGACGGCGAGGTGACGGAAGGGGTCGGACGTGGTCACGGGCGCTCGCCGTCCTCCAGGTCGAGGACCTCGAGGCGCCCGGTGATCCCGAGCATGTCGAACATCCGGCGGGTCTGCCCGTGCCCGAGACGCACCGCGAGGCGGCGCTGCGCGTCAGCGGCGACGTTCTGGGCGAGCAGCACCAGCCGGACGCCGGTGGAGTCGACGTAGCGCAGCCCGGTGAGGTCGAGGACGAGCAGCGGCGGCGCCTCGGCCTCGGCGGCCGCGACCTCGTCCTGCGCGGTCGCCAGCGTGTCGGTGTCGAGCTCGCCGCACAGGGCCAGCTCGAGCCGGTCCGGGTCGGCCGTGCGGTCGACCCACAGGCCGCCGCGGGTCCCGCTCACGGGTCGACCCGGACGCAGAGCAGGGCGACGTCGTCGCGGAGCCGGCCGCCCTGGAAGTCGGTGACCGCGGTGAGCACGCCGTCGGCGATCTCGTCGGCGCTCGCCCCGGCGAGCGAGCCCACCAGCGCCGCGAGCCGCTCGGACCCGAACCACCCGTCGGGGCTGCGCGCCTCGGTGACGCCGTCGGTGTAGAGGAGCAGGGCGTCGCCCGGATCGAGCCGCACGCGCACCTCGTCGAGGTAGACGTCGGGATAGACCCCGACGAGCGTGCCGGGGACCTCCAGCCACTCCACGCGGTCGCCCCGCAGGATCAGGGCCGGCGGGTGGCCGCCGTTGACCAGCGCGACCGCCACCCCCGCCGGGTCGACCGTCACCGCGGCGTGGGCCATGGTGGCGAAGCGGGCGCGGTTCCCGCCGCGGTGGCGCAGCATCGCGGCGTTGACCCGCCGCAGCACCTCCGCCGGGACGAGACCGTGGCCCACCTCGGCGTGGACGGTGTGCCGGATCAGGGCGGTGAGCGCGGCGGCCTCCGGGCCCTTGCCGCAGACGTCGGCGACCGTCAGCGCCCACCGCCCGCGCTCGGCGTCCTCGTGCACGTCGTAGAGGTCGCCGCCGACGTAGACGTCGGTGAGGTCCGGGCTCGGTGGGCGGTAGCGCCCCGCGCAGGAGACGCCGGGCACCTCGGGCAGCTCGCTCGGCAGCAGCGCGGTCTGCAGGGTGCGCGCGACGAGGCGCTGCTGCTCGTAGAGCCGGGCGTTGTCGAGGGCGAGCGCGGCGGTGGCGGCGAGCTGCCCGACGAAGGTCAGGTCCTCGTCGGTGAACCGCTCCCCGGACTCGGCCTGCACCAGCGTCAGGGCCCCGAGGCTGCGCCCGCGCACCACCAGCGGCACGACGATCGCCGAGCGCATCCCGAGCGCCCGGATCAGCTCCAGGTGGGTCGCGTCCCGCGCGGAGGCGACGAGGAGCTCGTCGGGCACCTCCGGCATGACGACCGGCACCCCGCTCCGCGCGACCTCGATCGCGCCGCCGGGGGCGTCCGGGTCCGGGGGATAGCGCCGCTCGAGCTCCTCGACGAACGCGACCTTGGCGGGGTCGAGGTGGGCGACGGTGACCCGCTCCACGCGGGTACCGCGGACGAGGTGGACCGCGGCCCAGTCGGCCACGCCCTCGACGACGAGGTCCCCGAGCTGGCGCAGCCGCTCCTCCACCGACAGCGGCGCCTCCATCAGGCTGCTCGCCTGCGCGAGGAACGTCATGCGGTCGCGCTCCCGCTCGGCGTCGGCGCGCGCCTGGTGCTCCGCGGCGTACAGGCGCGCGCGGTCGAGCGCCTGGGCGCACAGCGAGGCGACGGCCACCAGGAACTCGCGCTCGTCGGGATCGAAGGCCCGGGGCCGGTAGAAGCTGAAGACGACGGCGCCGAGGTCGCGGTCCTCCACGCGCAAAGGCAGGCAGGCGCAGGCCTGGTGGCCCTCGGACACCCCGACCGGAGCCATCTCGGGGTAGCGGGCGTGCCACTGGTCGGCGTCCTCCAGCCACACCGGTTCGCCGGTGAGCACCGCGTCCGACATCGGACGTCCGCGGTGCAGGGGCACCCGCACGAAGCGCGCGGGGGTGCTGCCGGGCCACCCGTTGTGGTGCAGCGCGTCCAGCACGTCGGAGCCGTCGCTGCGGCTGTAGGCCGCGCACGCGTCGGCGCCGATCAGCTCGGCGGCCGTCGTGGTCGTCAGCCGGCCGATGTCCGCGGGCGTCAGGGCCCGGCTGAGCTGTTCGGTCAGCCGCTGGAAGCCCGCGGCACGGGCTACCCCGTCCTCGAGCGCGTCGGGCTCGAGGCGCAGGAGGAGGCCGTCGCCCACCGGGATGACGTGCAGGCACGCGGACACCCCGGGAGCGGGCAGGGCGAGGCCGGGCACCGCGGTCGGCTCCCCGGTGCGACGGACCGCGTCGAGGGCCTCGAGCAGCTTGCCGGGAGGGATCGACGCCCGCAGCGGGCTACCGTCGCCCACCACGCGCAGGAGCTCCGCGCCCCGCGTGCTCAGCGCGTCGACGACGTGATCGGCGCCGGACGTGACCGCGAGCACACCAGGAACTACGTGGAGTAGCTCCTCGGCGCCGATGTGCACTCGATGGAGTCTAGGCACCCCGGTCAGAAGCGCGCACGGGGCCGTTCGATGACCACGAGTGATCGTACGGCGGCGCTCACCGCTCTCGGGAGTCGTGCGAGTCCGACCCCGAGTCCGACGGCTCCTCGGACTCCGACCCCGAGTCGGACTCCTGCGCGTCGTGTCGCGGTGACGCGTCGTCCTCCGGGGCGTCGTCACCGGCGTCGTCACCGGCGTCGTCGCCGGCGTCGTCGCGGGCGTCGTCGCGGGCGTCGTCACGGGACCCGTCGTCCCCGGGATCATCCTGTGAGTCGTCGTCCTGCGACGCCTGCTCCTGCGACGTGTCGCGGTCCGAGTCCTCGCCGCGGTCCGAGTCCTCGCCGCGGTCCGAGTCTTCGCCGCGGTCCGAGTCTTCGCCGCGGTCCGAGTCTTCGCCGCGGTCCGAGTCTTCGCCGCGGTCCGAGTCTTCGCCGCGGTCGGAGTCCTCGTCGCGCTCG
>CADCTH010000172.1 GCA_902805495.1 uncultured Actinomycetospora sp. | reverse complement strand
GGCGACGAACCGGCCCTGAAACGGACACCCGGGGGATGTCGCCCGGCGCCGCGATCCCGGAGGCTGTCGGTGCACACGGCGCCCCACCGAGGCGGCGCCCGGGAAGGGAGCTCCGAGATGGCGGAGATCAAGGTCGAGCACGAGGTGACTCTGTCGCGCGAGGAGGAGGCCGACTGGCTGGCCGACCTCGCCGACGCCATCCGCGAGGGTGGCTCGGCCGAGCTGTCGCTGTCCGGGCCCACGCTCACGCTGCCGCTCTCCGCCGAGATCGAGTTGGAGATCGACGTCGAGATCGACGGGGACGAGATCGAGCTGGAGCTCGAGCTGTCCTGGTCGACGAAGAAGTCCGGCGGCGCCGAGGCCGAGGCCGAGGCCGAGGCCGAGGCCGACGAGGACGACGACGAGGAGGAGGACGGCGAGGACGCGGAGACCGCGTCGGCCGACGACTCCGTGTCGTCCGGGGACGGCGCGCCCGGCGGTAGCGCGTCCGGTGGGAGCGCGTCCGGGAGCGCGTCGTCCGAGGAGTCGGCGGGCGCGATCACCCAGCCCGCCACGAGCGCCTCGTCGGCCACGTCGTCGTCCGGGTCCTCCGGTTCGGGCGCCCGGACGGCGACGAAGGGCCCGGCGAGGACCCCGACGAGGAACGCCGGTCGGGGCGGCGCCAAGGCCGGTGCGAAGGGCCCGGCGGCGCGGACCCCGGCGACCGACGGCGGCGACGCCTGAGGGGCTCAGCCCCCGCCGGCGATGTTGACCAGCCAGCTCACGCCGAAGCGGTCGGTGCAGGCCCCGAAGGTGTCGCCCCACATCTGCTTCTCCAGCGGGGTCTGCACCTCGCCGCCGGCGGAGAGCTTGTCCCACCACGCGCGCAGGGTCGACTCGTCGTCGCCGGAGAGCGAGACCGTCATGTCGTTGCCGTGCTGGCGCGACATGCCGGGCGGCATGTCGGAGACCATGAGCGTGATGCCGCTGTCGGTCTCGATCTGCCCGTGCATGACCTTCTGCGCGTCCGGGCCCTCCATGCCCATCTCGCCGAAGGTCATGACCGAGGTGGTGCCGCCGAGCACGTCGGCGTAGAAGGCGAGGGCGTCGGCCGCCTCGCCGTCGAAGTTCAGGTACGGGTTGAGTCTGACGCCCACGGCACGCTCCGGGAATCGATGGGACAGGGCCCCGACGGGCGAGCAAGGTAGCGCCGCCCGGTGCGGCGGGGGAACCGCCTCACGGGCGGCGCGCCGCGTCCCGGGCGGCCTGCTCGACGGCCGCGTGGTGCGCGGTCCACGCGGCCGGGTCGTCGTGGGCGAGGTTGTCGTTGTCGGTGCGCAGCCCGGCGGCGCCGTCGATGCTCTCCCGCACGATGTCGGCGTGCCCGGCGTGTCGGTGGATCTCGGCGATGACGTGCACGAGGACCCCGTGGAGGGTCACGCGGCTCCGCGCGCCGGGCCAGTGCGCCACGTGGCCGGGCGCGTCGAGCGGCAGCATCGCGATGGTCTCGTCCGCGTGCGCGATGACGCGGCGGTAGGTGTCGACGACGGCGGCGCGGGACTCGTCGGCGGTCGCCCAGAGGTCGGCGGTCGGGTCGTCGCCGAGGTCCTCGACGCGTGGCCCGCCGGGCAGCGGCCGACCGAACGTGTCGCCGAGGTAGCCGAGCTCGACGAAGGCCATGTGCTTGACCAGGCCGAGCAGGTTGGTCGCGGTGGGCGTCACGGGTCGGCGGGCGTCGTACTCGTCGAGGCCCTCGAGCTTCCACAGCAGGGCGTCGCGCCCTTGCTGCAGCGCGCGGTGCAGGTGCGCCTTCGCGCTCGCCTCGTCCACGCGACCTCAGCAGCCCTGCGGAGCCCGCTCGCAGTACGGCGTGGTGCCGGGGAAGCGGCTGCGGTGGTCTGCGACCCAGCGGTACGCGCGCTCCTGCAGCCCGGAGCTGGCGCGGTAGAGCGTGGACGGCAGCGCGGTGCCGGTGAGCACCGCCAGGACGGCGCTGACCGCGTCGGCGCCGCCGCGGCGCACGCCGTCGGGACCCAGGAACTGCACCGCGTCGCGGCACTCCTCGATCGTCGCGCCGATCGACGCCGGCACGCCGTCGGCCTGGAGGGGCTGCACGTCGATCTTCCCCTGCGGGTCGAGGCGGCGCAGCCAGTCGACGCAGCGCGTGCAGAACCCGCACTCGCCGTCGAAGACGAGACGACCCGCGTGCCCGTCGGCGCTGCTCATGCCTCCACGATGCCAGCGGCGCCGGGGCGGTGCGTACCGAAGCTCCAGACGTTGTCCTCGGCGTCGACCGCGGCCCACTCGCGCGAGCCGTAGGGCTGGTCGACCGGGTCGTACTCGACGATGGCGCCGGCGGCGACCGCCCGGGCGTGGTGGGCGTCGACGTCGTCGACCACCGCGTAGACGACGGCCCGTCCCGTGGCGAAGCGGTCGCCGTCGCGGCGCGGCCCGATGAGCACCGCGCCGCCGTCGTGGACGAGCTCGGCGTGCTGCACGGCGCCGGCGTCGTCGCGGTGGTCGGCGGCGAGGGTGAACCCGAAGGCATCGCGCAGGAGCGCGATCGCGGCGTCGGGGTCGGCGTAGCGGAGTGTGGGGAAGACGCTCATGCCGGTGACGCTAGGAGCCCGACGCGGCCGGGTCTTGGACGTCGGGGAACCAGGCGCGCACGTATTCGCCGGGCGTGCAGCCGGCGAGCTCGCGGAACTCGCGGACCAGGTGGGAGTGGTCGCTGTATCCGCAGGTCGCGGCGACGTCGGCGATCCGCACGTCGGACGGCAGCCGGTCCGGGCCGGAGCCCGGCACCAGCAGGTCCGCGGCGTGCCGGAACCGCAGCACCCGCCCGGCGACGGTCGGCGGCAGGCCGACCTGGCGGTGGAAGCGTCCGAGCAGGTGACGCCGGCTCCAGCCCGTCTCGGCGGCGAGCTCGCCCACCGGCACCCGCCCGCGCGCTGCGGCGAGCCGTCGCCAGGCGTGGGCCACCTCGGGATCGGGCCGGAACACCGAGCGCGCGAGCAGCCCCGTCAGGGTCGTGGCGACGAGCGCGAAGCGTGCGTCCCACGTCCGAGCCTCCGCGAGCCGTTCGGGGAGCACGGCGAGATCGGGCAGGTCGAGGAGGTCGAGCCCCGTGACGACGTGCGCGACCTCGGCGCCCCCGCGCCCGAGCAGGCACGCCGCGCCGAGCGGGGTCAGGTCGACCTGGACGCCCGCCTGGTGGCCGGTGAACGACGTGGTGCCCGCGGCGGCGGCGAGGCCGGCGAGGAACGCGCCCTCCACCGACGGACCACCGAGACCGTCGACGCTCAGCGGACCGCCCCAGGCCAGGATCAGCGTGCACCCGCCCGTCGGGGCTTCGCGACGGACCACGGGTGACGCCGCGTACTCGGCGTAGCCGGAGATCCCCGTGACGATGCCGCGCAGCACCGCGGGCGGGTGGCCCGGCACGTACGTCACGTTGGCAGCCTGCCAAAGAGAGCCACGACCGGCTACGGTCCGCGGCCGTGGACGGACGCAGCGCAGCGGGTCAGCGGGTCGTCGTGGTGGGCGCGGGGTTCGGTGGCATCGCCGCCGCCGTCGAGCTGCGCGACCACGGGATCACCGACGTCGTGATGCTCGACAGCGCCCCCGAGATCGGCGGCACCTGGTACTACAACAGCTACCCGGGTGCCGCCTGCGACGTCCCGAGCCACCTCTACTCCTTCTCGTTCGCCCAGCGCAGCGACTGGTCGCGGCTGTGCTCGCCGCAGAGCGAGATCCTCTCCTACCTGCAGGGTGTCGCCCGCGAGTTCGGCGTCGACGAGTGCTTCGTGCCGAACGTGCGGGTCAGCGCGTGCCGGCTCGACGAGGCGACGATGACGTGGACGGTCGAGAGCGAGGACGGCCGCACCTGGGAGGCGGACGCCGTCGTCCTCGCGACCGGCCAGCTCAACACCCCGGCGATCCCCACGGTGCCCGGCGGGGAGACCTTCGCCGGCCCGACGATGCACTCGGCGCGCTGGGACCACGAGGTCGACCTGCGCGGCAAGCGCGTCGCGGTCGTCGGCACCGGGGCCAGCGCCGTGCAGTTCGTGCCGGCGATCGCGCCCGAGGTCGGCCACATGACCGTCTTCCAGCGCAGCGGCAACTGGTTCTTCCCGCGCAAGAACCGGACCTACCCGCGCTGGCTGCAGGCGTTCTTCCGCCGGTTCCCCGCGGTGCTGCGCGCTCGCCGGTTCTTCCTCAAGGGCTACCTCGAGTTCATCACGATCATGATCAGGCACCCGCGCACCGTCGGTCGCCTCGGGCGCGTGTACTCGACGCTGTTCATGCGCCGCCAGCTGCGCGACCCGGAGGTGCGGCGCAAGGCCTGGCCCGACTACACGTTCGGGTGCAAGCGGATCCTGTTCAGCTCGCACTACCTGCCCGCGCTCGGGCGGGACAACGTCGATCTGGTCACCGACCGGGTCACCGAGATCGTCGCCGACGGCGTGCGCACCGGCGACGGGCGCCACCACCCGGCCGACGTGCTCATCTGGGGCACCGGGTTCCGCACGACCGAGTTCATGTTCCCCATGGACATCGTCGGGCGCGACGGCCGGACGCTGGAGGAGGAGTGGGGCGCCGGGGCGCACGCGCACTACGGCATCACCGTGCCCGGCTTCCCCTCGCTGTTCGTGCTCTACGGCCCGAACACCAACACCTCGGGCGGCTCGATCATCGTGTTCCTCGAGGCGCAGGTGGCCTACGTGCGCCAGGCGCTGGAGGAGGCCGCGCGCCGGCGCGCGGCTGCGCTGGAGGTGCGTCGCGACGTCGAGGAGGCCTTCGACCAGCGCCTCCAGGCGGAGTTCGAGGGCACAGCCTGGACGCGGTGCGACTCCTGGTACCGCGACGCGTCGGGGCGGATCGTCGCCAACTGGCCGCGCTACATGGAGGAGTACGTGCGCGCGGTGTCCCGCCTCGAGCCCACGGACTACGACTTCCACCCGGCACAGCGCTGACCCATCCACAGGGGTTGTCCACACTGGGGACGAACTACAAGCCTGTGATTACCGGCCCGGATCCGGCCGGTGTCTAGGGTCGGGGGATGCTGCGGCGCTCCGAGATCGAGCTGAAGACCGCCGGTGAGGTCGACGCGATGCGCGAGGCCGGCCGGGTCGTCGCGCGGTGCCTGGACGCGGTCCGCGCGGCCGCGGCGCCCAGGGTGTCGCTGAAGGAGCTCGACGACGTCGCCCTCGACGTCCTGCGCGAGGCCGGCGCCGTGCCGGCGTTCCTCGACTACCACCCGCACTTCGCGCCCAGCCCGTTCCCGGGCGTCATCTGCGCGAGCGTCAACGACGCGGTCGTCCACGCCATCCCCGGGCCCCACCGGCTCGCGCCGGGCGACCTGCTGAGCATCGACTGCGGCGCGTACCTCGACGGGTGGTGCGGGGACGCCGCGATCAGCCTCGTCGTCGGCGACGACCCCGATCCGGCCGACGTCGACCTCATCGCCACCACCGAGCGGGCGCTGGCGGCGGGCATCGCCGCCGCGGTGCCCGGCCACCGGCTCGGCGACGTCGGGGCCGCGATCGGCGGGGTGGCCCGGGAGGCGGGCTACGGCATGCTCGCCGACCACGGCGGGCACGGCATCGGGCGCGCGATGCACGAGGCCCCGCACGTCCCCAACGAGGGGCGGGCCGGGCGCGGGATGAAGCTGCGCGCCGGCCTGGTGATCGCGATCGAGCCGATGCTGCACGCGGGCGGGCGCGACGACTACCGCCACGACGCCGACGGCTGGACGCTGCGCACCGCCGACGGCAGCCGGGCCGCGCACGTCGAGCACACCGTGGCGATCACGGACGACGGCCCGCGGGTGCTCACCCTCGCCTGAGGGCGACCATCACGCCTGGCTGGCGGCCCGCTCGTCGTCCTGCGGCGAGTCGCCCCGCGACGTCCCCTGGCGCGGCGCGTCGGCGCGCTCGCGGTGCGCCTGCTCCCACCCGGAGTCGTCGCGGGCGCCGTCCTCGCCGCCGTCCGAGCTGGGCTTGCGGCGGACCCCGCGACGGTCGAGGCGGTGCAGCTGGCCGTTGCTGTCGCGTCCCCAGTGGGTGCCGTGGGAGTCGGTGAAGCGCATCTCGGGGACGGCCGGCGCGGAGTAGAGCTCCTCGCGGCTGACCTCCTCGGAGCCGAACGGCAGCGACCGGATCTCGTCGCTCGCCGGGGGCAGGAGGGCCATCGAGATGCTGTGCTGCTCGTCGCTGGAGGGCAGGCTGAACAGGCAGCGGACCTGGAAGACGGGCGAGTCGCCCCCGTTGTGGACGCAGAGCACGTAGTCCTCGTCGCGGTCGTGGCGACGGCCCTCGTCGAGCCACGCGGTGACGCCCTGGGCCTGCTGCTCCTGCCGGACCTCCACCTGGTCCTTGCGGTTGAGCAGCATGATCCAGACGTAGGCGGCGAAGCCGAGCAGCGAGCCGGCGCTGCCGACCGCCGACACCCACTGGGCGGCGAGCTGGGAGGTGCTCATCGGGGGATCACGTGCGCACGAGTGCCCCGACGTACCGCGGTCTACGCTCCGCGGGGTGAGCGCCGCGCCGTCCCCGTCCCCCCGTCGCTCGAGTCCCGCGCCGGACCCGCCCCGGCCGACACCCCCGGCCGACGCGACGCCGGGGGCCCTGATCCGCTGGACCGTCGACGTGGTCAACAGCCACGACGCCGAGGCCCTGCGCCAGGTGTACGCGCCGTCGGTCTACGCGCGCTTCCCGACGCGCACCGTCCGCGGCGCCGACGACCTCGTGGCCTGGTGGCGCGACGTGTTCGCGGCCGTGCCCGACCTGACCCTGACCATCCAGGGCATGGCCGAGAACGACGAGGGCGAGGTCTTCCTGCACTGGCGGCTGACCGGGCACCACACCGGCGGCGACTGGGAGGGCATCGCGCCGTCCGGCGCGACGATCGACCTCGACGGCATGGACCACTTCACGGTCACCGACGGCCGCCTGGCCAGCAACTTCGTGGTGTTCGACCAGCTGCAGTTCGCCCGCCAGATCGGCCTCATGCCCGCCGACGGCTCGCGGCTCGACGCCGGGCTGAAGTGGGCCTACAACGCCCTGCAGCGGCGCCGGGGCTGATCACGCCTGACCCCCGCGGCCGGGGCCCGTCCGCTCAGGACGAGCCGGTGCCGTCCTTGCGGCTGCGGCCCTGCGTCCCGCCGCGACCGCGGAACTCCACCCCCGCGTCGACGAGCAGGCGACGGACCCGGCCGATGCTGTAGCCGGTCTCGGAGCAGATTTCCCGGATGCTCGCACCCTTCTGGTACCGCTTGAGCAACTCGTTGCCCAGCTTGGCGCGTTCCGCTCCCGTCACCCGCTGGTTGCGCGCCAGCTCCGGTGTCTTCGCCATGCCGGGGAGTATCACAGCGCGTGGCCGAGCGACGCCACTATCGCGTATTACCCCTGAGTCAAGCGGTCGGAGGCGTACTGCGAACGAGATCAAGGTCCGCCCGACGGTCCAGTCTCGTCACGGTGGGTCGCCAAATCGGTCCGGGCCTGTACTACCTGTACGCGGGGTACTGCCGGCCCCGCGGGGCGACCTCGTCGTCCGACTCGGCGCCCCAGCTCGTCCACCCGGGACGGGCGTAGCGGGCGAACATCTCGAGGTACGGGCCCGGCGAGCACGCCTCGATGAGGTCGTAGGCCTCCTCGGGCTTGCGTGAGTGCTCGCGCTTGCGGGTCTCGATCATGTTGACCTGCCGGCGGCCCGGCTCGAGGGTGCGCATCGACCCGCGGACACCGAAGAGGATCAGCTCGGTGACGTTGCGGAAGTAGAAGCCGACGCCCCGCCCGTCGGGGCCCCCGTCCTTGCGCCGCTTGGCCCACACCAGGTTGCTGACGTAGCGGAAGCCCCAGCCCTGCATCACCGCGAGGCCCTCGGGCAGCAGGGCGTTGGGCACCCAGAGGTAGAGGTGCGCGTTGGCCGACACGACGTCGGCGACGGGCAGCGCCGCGATCTCGGGGGCGGTCATGGTGTCGTAGCGGTCGAGCCGCCGGTGTTCGGGCGCGACCTTGCCCGTGCGGTTGGTGAACCGCCACGGCGGATCGGCGTAGACGCACGACCACCCGCCCGCGGTGCGCGGCAGCGCCACGCTCTGGGTGGGCGCCGCGTCCGCGCGCAGCAGCGCCGCCCGCCGCGCGCGGGCGGGGGCCTGCCCGCCGTCGTCCGTACCGTCGTCCACGCCGTCGTCGGTGTCGTCGTCGGTGTGGCCGGCACGCACCGCCGCGGTCATCGTGCTCCTCGTGGTCGTCGGGAGGGTGGGAACGGCCGGGACGGTAGCGGCGGCCCCCGACAGCCCCGGGCCCTCGACGTCGTCCGGGCTCGCGGGGCTCACGGCAGGAGCCCGTCGGTCAGCATCAGCGGCGCCGGCTCCGGCGGCCGGGCCCGCTCCCCGGCGGTCGGCGACCAGCAGCGGCGCGAGATCGCCACGGCGAGCAGCGGGCAGCCGCCGGCGTCGCCCCGGGTCATGCGCGACTCGAGCTTGCCGAGGTGGGTCGTGGTCGACGTCGAGAGCCGGCTGCGGACCTCGTCGTCGCTGCCGCCCGCCGCGCGGGTGAGCTCGCGCGCCAGCTCCCGCAGGTCGTCGTGGGTGCGGGTGAGCAGGACGGCGCCGTCGATGAGCCCGGCGTCGTAGAGCGCGCGGTAGGCGCCGACGTCGCGGTCGAGGTTGCCGTCCTTGGCGTTCCACTCCACGTCGAGCGCCACCCGGCCCTTGACGTTGTCGACCTTGTAGCCCTCGTTGAAGACCTCGCTCTCGCGGACGGTCACCCCGCGCTCGCCGGCCGGGGCGTACGGCTGGACCTGCAGCCGCGAGGTGACGACCGTGTCGACCCGCCCCTCGCGCCACCCGCGCACGCGGAAGGCGGTGTTGAGGCGCGCGGCCAGCCGCGACTCGTTGCCGCCGGCCTCGACCAGGTCGGGGGTGGTGAGCACGAAGTCGGCGAGGACGGCGCAGATCTCGGCGAACTCGGCGGGGGCGGTGGCGGCGAGGACCGCGGCGGCGTTGCGGGTCTCGCGCAGCTCGTAGCGCTCGGCGACGTCGGCCGGCAGGGCGGCGGTCCAGCTGCCGGTGAGCTCCATCGCCCGACATCCTCGCACCACCCGCGCGCCGGGGACCTCCGCCTCCGGACACGCGCAGGCGTGTCGCTAGGGTCCCTCGGATGGGTCACGAGGGGACGCGCGTCTCGTGACCGCCACGGCCCCGCTGCCGACTCTCGCACCGGACGCCGTTCCCGTGGCTCCCGCACCACCGCGGGTCGCCTGGCGCGCGGTCCTCCTGCTGGCCGGCGGGCTCGCGCTGGTGCACGGGATCGCGTCCGCCTGGTACGGGGCGTTCGGGGACGAGCTCTACTTCGTCGCGGCCGGCCGCCACCTCGCGTGGGGCTACGCCGACCAGCCGCCCCTGGTGCCGTGGCTCGCCGCCGCCCTCGACCACGTGGCGCCGGGCAACCTGGTCGTGCTGCGCCTGCCCGCGACGCTCGCGAGCGCCGCGCACGTGGTGCTGGCCGCGCTGCTCGCCGTCGAGATGGGCGGGCGCCGCCGCGCCCAGCTCCTCGCCGGCGCCGCGGTCGCGATCTCGCCGTTCTTCCTCGCCACCGGCCACCTGCTGGCGACCTCCACACTCGACCCGGTCCTGTGGACCCTGCTGCTCTGGCTGGTCGTGCGCTGGATCCGGACGGGGCGGGACCGCCTCCTGCTCGCCGCGGCCCCGGTGCTCGCGGTGGCCCTGTTCGGCAAGTTCCTCGTCCCCGTGCTCGTCGCGGCGCTGGCCGTCGGCGTGCTCGTCGCCGGCCCGCGCCGGCTGCTCGGGCGGCCGGCGCTGTGGACCGCGCTGGTGCTCGCCGCGGCGTCCACGGTGCCGACGCTCCTCTGGCAGGCCGCGCACGGCTGGCCGCAGCTGCGGATGGGCGCGGTGGTCGCGGGCGAGAGCGGGGTGACCGGCAACCGCTGGTCCTTCCTGCCCTTCGCCGCCTGGGACATCGGACTCGTGCCCGGCCTCGTGCTCGCCGGGCTCGGGCTGTGGGCGCTCCTGCGCTCCGACGCCCTGCGGCCGTGGCGGGCGGTCGGGATCGCCGCGCTCGCCGTCGTCGCGGTGATGCTCGCGGGCGGCGGCCGGCCCTACTACGTCATGGGCGTGGCCGCGGTGCTCGTCGCCGGCGGCGCCGTCGCGCTGCAGGACCGCACGCCCTCGCGGTGGTGGTCGTGGACGGTGTCGGTGCCCGCGTTCGTCGCGTCCGCCCTGGTCGTCGCCGTCCTCGCCCTGCCGCTGGGGCCGGTGTCCTGGCGGGTCGAGCGCGGGGACTTCCTCGCCGCGGGCCAGGTCGGCTGGCCGAGCCTGACCGCCAGCACGGCCGCGGCCTACCGGGCCCTGCCGCCCGAGGACCAGGCGCACACCACCGTGATCGCCTGGTCCTACTGGTACGCCTCGGCCCTGGACCACTACGGGCCCGCCGCCGGCCTGCCCCCGGTGTACAGCGGCCACCGCGGGTTCGGGTTCTTCGGCCCGCCTCCGGACGGGGCCCGCGCCGCGATCCTCGTGGGCCCGGTCCGCGGGGCCGACGCGTTCTGCCGCACGATCACGTCGCTGCCCCCGCACCGCGACCCCACGGCGAACGCGGTGATCAACGGCGACGTCCCGCTCGCGCTCTGCACGCCCCGGGCACCCTGGTCACAGCTGTGGGGCTCGATCGTCGACATGCGCTGAGCTCGACGACGGGGGAGCGCCGCATGATGGTCCGGTGAGACCACGTGGGGCGCCGGCCCGAGCCGTCGTGCTCGCGGTCGTCGTGCTCGTGGGCCTGCTCGGGTGTGCGCGCCCGTCGAGCCGGGGTCCGTCGGGCCCGCCGCCGCTGGGCACGAACGGCGCCCCGGTGCCCGCGCTGGACTGGCGCGCGTGCGGCGGAGCGTTCACGTGCGCCGACGTGGCGGTGCCGCTGGACTACCGGCAGCCCGCCGGGGAGACGATCAGCCTCGCCGCCGTGCGCCTGCCCGCCACCGACCCCGCCGCCCGCATCGGCACGCTCGCGGTGAACTACGGCGGCCCCGGCACCCCGGCCACCTCGAGCCTGCGGCGGCTCGCGCAGCGCTTCGCCGGTCTCCGCACGCGCTTCGACCTGCTCGCCGTCGATCCACGGGGAACGGGCGCGTCGGCCCCCGTCGACTGCGGCCCGTTCGGCGCCGACCGGGTGCCCGCGCCCGTGGGCCCCGCCCGCACCCCCGCGTTCTGGGCCTCGGCCGCCGAGCCGGGCCGGGCGTGCCTCGCGGGCACCGGCGAGCGGCTGCGCCACCTCTCGACGGCCAACGCCGCCCGCGACCTCGACCTCGTGCGCCAGTCGCTCGGCGAGCCGACCCTCAGCCTCTACGGCTACTCCTACGGCACCTACTCGGCCGCGACGTACGCCAACCTCTTCCCCGGCCACACGCGCGCGATGGTCCTCGACGGCAGCCTCGACCTCGTCGCCAACGCCGCCGGCGCGCCCGGCACCGAGCGCGTCCCGGTCGACGTGCGGGCCGGGGTCAGCGAGGCCTGGGAGGAGGCGTTCGGCGTCGCGCTCGACCGCTGCGCTGCCGCCCCGGCGTGCCCGCTCGACCCCGACCGGCGCGCCCGCGCCACCGACGTGCTCGCCCGC
>CADCTH010000171.1 GCA_902805495.1 uncultured Actinomycetospora sp. | reverse complement strand
CGACGAGCGCCGCGAGGAGCTCGAGGCCGTGTGGAACACCGCGGCGGCCGAGGACGGCTTCGCGTCCCTGCGCGAGGCGGGCCGCGGGCTCGCCGGCGCCGTGGCGCAGGTCGCCCAGGTCGGGCGTGACGAGCAGGTCGCCGAGGCGGTCCGCCTCCTCGACGACACCCGCCGCAAGCTCTACCTGCTGCTGGCGGGCGAGCCCACCCAGCAGGCCACCCCGCAGGACCCGGCCGACACGCCGGACGACGACGGCACGGCCGGGTGACCCGGTCCGGCGTCACGCGCCGGCAACACGGTCGTGATCGTCCGTCACACCGCGGACCTGGGCTGCCCGTCCCGCTGATCAGCGGGAACGGGTACCGCCGCGCCTTCCGCACGGCGGGCTCGGGCCCGGTCCTGCTGCTGATCCACGGCATCGGCGACGACTCGTCGACGTGGGGGCCGCTGCTCGACGACCTGGCCCGCGACCACTCCGTGCTCGCGCCTGACCTGCTCGTCCACGGGGGCTCGGACAAGCCGCGCGGCGACTGCTCGGTGGCCGCCTACGGAAAGACGAGCACGCCGATAGGGGGATGCGCGACCTGCTCGACGTGCTCGACATCGAGCGCGTGACGCTGGTCGGGCACTCGCTGGGCGGCGGCGTGGCGATGCAGTTCGCCTTCCTGCGGGCGCTGCGGACCTTCCTCACCGACACCGCCCCGGCGCACTGGAGCGCCGCCGAGTGGCGGGACCTGCTGCGCCGCGGGCGCCGCTGACTCCGCGCGCGACCCGGCGCGGCGATGGGTCAGGATGGCGGGCGTGAGCTCCCCCGCGGCCGACACGACCTCCCCCGACGACCCCCACCTCTGGCTCGAGGACGTCACCGGCGACGACGCGCTGGCCTGGGTCCGGGAGCGCAACGCCGAGTCGCTGGACGTGCTCACCGGCGGCGAGCGCTTCGCCGAGCTGCGCGACGAGCTGCGCAGTGTGCTCGACGCCGACGACCGCATCCCCTACGTGCGCCGCCGCGGCGACCGGCTCTACAACTTCTGGCAGGACGCCGAGCATCCCCGCGGGCTCTGGCGACGCACGACGCTGGACGGCTACCGCTCCGGCGACCCCGACTGGGAGCTGCTGCTCGACGTCGACGCGCTCGCCGCGGCCGAGGACGAGAACTGGGTGTGGTCCGGCGCCGCCGTGCGTTTCCCCGACCACCAGCGCGCCCTCGTGCAGCTCTCGCGCGGCGGCGCGGACGCGACGGTCGTGCGCGAGTACGACCTCGGTACCCGGGAGTGGGTGCCCGACGGCTTCACGCTGCCCGAGGCCAAGAGCCGGATCGGCTGGATCGACGAGGACACCGTCTTCGTCGGCACCGACCTGGGCCCCGGCTCGCTCACCACGTCCGGCTACCCGCGCGTGATGCGCCGCTGGAAGCGCGGGCAGCCCGTCGCCGAGGCCGAGGTCGTCTTCGAGGCCGCCGAGACCGACGTGTCGGCCTTCGCCGCCCACGACCACACCGAGGGCTGGGAGCGCGACTTCGTCGGCCGCAGCCCCGACTTCCACACCACCAAGGAGTACCTGCTGCGCCCGGACGGGACGCAGGTGCTCCTCGACGTGCCCGCCGACGCCGACACCGACGTCCACCGCGAGTGGCTCCTGGTGCGGACGCGCTCGCCGTGGACGCTCGACGGCACCGAGCACCCGGCCGGGGCCCTGCTGTGCTTCGACCTCGACGACTACCTCGCGGGCGACCGCACCGCGCGCGTGCTCTTCGCGCCCACCGCGAGCCGCTCGCTGAGCTACCACGCCTGGACGCGCCACCACCTCCTGCTCGCCGTGCTCACCGACGTCGTCACGCGCCTCGAGGTGCTCACCCCCGGACGCGACTGGGCGCGGCGCGAGCTGCCGGCCGGGCCGGACCTGGATTCGGTCGACGTGGTCGGCGTCGACCCCGACAACGGCGACGAGTACTTCCTCGACACCGACGGCTACACCCAGCCCTCGACGTTCCTGCGCGGCGAGCTGGGCCTCGCGGAGGACCCGGAGCCCGAGGTGCTGCGCACCGCGCCGGCGCGGTTCGACGCGACGGGGCTCGAGGTCCGGCAGTTCTTCGCGACCTCCGACGACGGCACGCGCGTCCCCTACTTCGTCGTCGGCCGGCCGGCCGACACCCCGGGCCCGACGCTGATGACCGGCTACGGCGGCTTCGAGATCGCGCTGACCCCGGGCTACAGCGGGATCATGGGCCGCGGCTGGCTCGCCCGCGGCGGGACCTACGTCGTGGCCAACATCCGCGGCGGCGGGGAGTACGGGCCGACGTGGCACACCGCCGCGCTCGGCGAGCACCGCCACCGGGCCTACGAGGACTTCGCGGCCGTGGCCCGCGACCTCGTCGCCCGCGGGATCACGACGGCGCCGCAGCTCGCGATCCACGGCGGCAGCAACGGCGGGCTGCTCATGGGCGTGATGCTCACCCGCTACCCCGAGCTGTTCGGCGCGATCGTGGTGATGGTGCCGCTGTTCGACATGCGCCGGTTCCACCTGCTGCTGGCCGGGGCGTCGTGGATGGCCGAGTACGGCGACCCCGACGTGCCCGAGCAGTGGGCCTGGATCGCGCAGTACTCGCCGTACCAGAACCTGTCGGCCGACGCGACCTACCCGCCGGTGCTGGTCACGACCTCGACCCGCGACGACCGCGTCCACCCCGCCCACGCCCGCAAGGCCGTGGCGCGGCTGCGCGAGCAGGGCCACCGCGTCGAGTACTACGAGAACATCGAGGGCGGCCACGGCGGCGCCGCCGACAACGCCCAGCGCGCGTTCCAGTGGGCGCTGGTGTTCGAGTTCTGCTGGCGCCAGGTGGGGTGAGGGCCGCTCACCAGAGGTCGCGCGTGAACCAGTGGGCGGCGTAGGGGTTGGCGTTGTAGGGCTCGGTCTCGACGAAGCCCTCGCTCGTGTACAGCGCGCGCGCCTCGAGCAGGTCGTCGGCGGTGTCGAGCACGAGCCGGCGCAGGCCCGCCTCCCGGGCCAGGTCGGTCAGGCGCGCCAGCAGGCGTCGGCCCAGTCCTTGCCCGCGGACGTCGGGGTCGACCCACATGCGCTTGATCTCCCCCGCGCCCGGCGGGACGTCGCCGCCCTCGTAGCGCAGGCCCCCGCAGCCGACGACCCGGTCGCCCTGCTTGGCGACGACGAAGATGCCCGACGGCGGGGCGAGGGCGAGGGGGTCGTCGGCGAGGAACTCCTCGGTCCACTGCGGCTCGGGCGCCTTGTCGGGCCAGCGCCGGGCGAGCTCGGCGGCGTAGGCGCGCAGGGCGGCGAGCCCGTCGGGCGAGTCGGGGCGCACGGCCGGCAGAGCGATCTCCACGCCCCCATCTTGCCGACCCCCTACGCCTTCCAGTCCACCAGCTGGACGATCACGCGGTTGGGGTCGCGGACCTGGAACGCGCGCTCGCCCCACTCCTCCGAGGTCAGGGGCATGGTGATGGCCACGCCCTCGCCCTCGAGACGGGCCAGCTCGCCCTCCAGGTCGTCGACCTCGAAGGCCAGGATCAGCCCGGCCGCGTGCTCGTCGCGCTGGTCGTCGGGCAGGGTCGCCAGTCCGGTGCGCAGGAACACCACCGACATCCCGGCGTCCGGACGGGTGAGCGAGGCGAAGCCGTCGGCGGCCATGGCCTGTTCGAAACCGAAGTGCTCGACGAGGAAGCCCGCCGAGGCCTCCGGGTCGGCGACGTTGAGCGAGACGGCGGACGCGGTGACCTTCATGGGACCCTCTTTCTCCGTACGGCGTACATCGTACGTTGTACACGAATTTCTGGGACCCTGTCGGGGATGACCGCCGATCCCGCCCGCACGCTCGCGCTGCTGTGGCGCGAGCCCGCGCCGGAGCGTGCCCGCGGGCCCCGCCGCGGGCTCGACGTCGACGCGGTCGTCGTCGCCGCGACGGCGCTGCTGGACGCCGCCGGGGCCGAGGCACTGACCATGCGCCGGCTCGCGACGGAGCTGGGCGTCGCACCGATGACGCTCTACACCTACGTCCCGGGCCGGGAGGACCTGCTCGACCTCGCCCTCGACGCCGCCTACGCCGCCATGCCGCGCGCCGACACCGCGGGCCGGCCGTGGCGCGAGCGGCTGACCGCGGTGGCCGAGGAGAACCGCGCCCTGCACCGCGCCCACCCGTGGACCGCGCACGCCGACCCCGGTCGTCCGGTGCTCGGCCCGGGCGAGACGGCGAAGTACGAGCACGAGCTCGCCGCGCTCGACGACCTGGCCGACCTCGCGCGCCTCGACGACGTCGACCGCGACGCCGCGCTGACCTTCCTGCTCGACTTCTGCCGGGCCGCCGCCCGCGCCGAGCAGGACACGGGGCCCGAGG
>CADCTH010000170.1 GCA_902805495.1 uncultured Actinomycetospora sp. | reverse complement strand
GGGCGTAGGCGTAGACCGCCTGGCCCTCGCCGCCGTGGTGCTTCCGGTTGGCCTGCACGTCGCCGTCGAGACCGAGCTCGTGGACGGCGACCCGGCCGGCCACGGTCTTCTTGTCGATGCCGGTGCGGACCGGTTTCCGGTCGGGGACGGACTCGAGGTCGGTGCCCGAGACGCAGACGGCCTCGACCCGGGCCGTCACGCCCTCTCCTCGCCGGCGCCCGTCGAGCGTGTGCCGGTTACGTGCCCTGTCCCCGGTGAGCTGGCCTCCGACCTGGTGAAGGTCGACATCCTGCTGCAGGGCGAGCCCGTCGACGCCTTCAGCGCGATCGTCCACAAGGACAAGGCGTACGCCTACGGCACGACGATGGCGTCCAAGCTGCGCGAGCTCATCCCGCGCCAGAACTTCGAGGTGCCCATCCAGGCGGCGATCGGTGCGCGCGTCATCGCGCGCGAGAACATCCGCGCGATCCGCAAGGACGTCCTCGCCAAGTGCTACGGCGGTGACATCACCCGCAAGCGCAAGCTGCTCGAGAAGCAGAAGGAGGGCAAGAAGCGGATGAAGATGGTCGGCCGGGTCGAGGTGCCCCAGGAGGCCTTCATCGCCGCGCTCTCCACCGGCCAGGAGACCGCCGGCAAGAGCTGAGCCCTCCGTCGGCCACGAGCCGCGCTCGAAGGACTGCCAGGCCGACGGAGGCACACGCCCGCCGGGCCCAGGCCGTTGCTGTCGCAGGCACCTGGTATCCACGACGGATGCCCGACGCGCCGACTCCCAGCCCGTACGCCGACCTCGACGCCTACCTCGACGTGCCGCGCGTGTCGGGGCTGGCGCTCAGCCACGACGGCAGCCGGCTGGTCACGACGGTCTCGACCCTCGACCCGGAGCGCGCCGGCTGGGTGAACGCCCTGTGGGAGCTCGACCCGACCGGTGAGCGCCCCGCACGGCGCCTCACGCGCAGCGCCAAGGGCGAGGCCGCTCCGGTCTTCGCGCCCGACGGCGCGCTGCTGTTCACCTCCGCCCGGCCCGACCCCGCCGTCGCGAAGCCGGCCGACGACGCCCCGGCCGCGCTCTGGGCGCTGCCGCCGACGGGGGAGGCCCGGGTCGTCGGCACGCGGCCGGGCGGCGTCGGGTCGGTCGTCGTCGCCCGCAAGGCCGGCACGGTCGTCGTGCTCTCCGACACGCTCCCCGGCGCGACCGACGCCGACAGCGACGACGAGCGGCGCACGGCCCGCAAGCAGGCCGGGGTCGACGCCGTCCTGCACGCGAGCTACCCGATCCGCTACTGGGACCGCGACCTCGGCACCGGCCAGCAGCGGCTGCTCGCCGCAGACGCCGTCACCGACCCGGGTGACGAGCTCGCCTGGCGCGACCTGACGCCCCGGCCGGGCCGGGGCCTGCACCAGGCCGAGGTCGACGTCAGCCCCGACGGGCGCACGGCGGTCGTCACGTGGTCGGTCGCCGACCCGTTCGGCTCGCGCCGGACGATCGTCGTGGCCGTCGACACCGCCACCGGCGAGCGCACCACGCTGTTCGACGACGCCGGCGCCGAGTGCGGGGCGCCCGTCGTGAGCCCCGACGGGTCGAGCGTCGCGTTCCTGCGCGAGACGCTCAGCACGCCCGAGGAGCCCGTCGACACCGCGCTGCTGGTGGTCCCGCTCGACGGGTCGGCCGAGGCGCGCGAGGTGACCTCCGGCTGGGACCGCTGGCCCGGCCGGCCGGCCTGGACACCCGACGGCGCCGGCCTGGTCGTCGTCGCCGACGAGCAGGGCGCCGCGCCCGTCTTCCGCGTCGACGTCGCCAGCGGCGAGGTCGTCCGGCTCACCGGCGACCGCGGCCACTACACCGACGTGCGCATCTCGCCCGACGGGCGCACGGCCTTCGCCCTGCGCGACGCCGTCGACAGCGCGCCCACCCCGGTGCGGCTCGACCTGTCGACGCCCGACCAGACGCCCGTCGTGCTGCAGGGCCCGCCGACGGCGCCGACCCCGCCCGGCCGGCTCGAGGAGGTCACGACCACCGCCGAGGACGGCAGCCCGCTGCGGTCGTGGCTGGTGCTGCCCGAGGGCGACGGCCCGTTCCCGCTGCTGCTGTGGGTGCACGGCGGCCCGCTGCACTCGTGGAACGGCTGGTCGTGGCGCTGGAACCCCCACCTCATGGCCGCCCGCGGCTACGCCGTGCTGCTGCCCGACCCGGCGCTGTCGACCGGCTACGGCCGCGAGTTCGTGCGCCGCGGCTGGGGCCGCTGGGGCGCGGAGCCCTACACCGACCTCCTGGCGGTCACCGACGCCGCGGTCGAGCACCCCGCCGTCGACCCGGCGCGCACGGCCGCGATGGGCGGCAGCTTCGGCGGCTACATGGCCAACTGGATCGCCGGCCACACCGACCGCTTCCGCGCGATCGTCACGCACGCCAGCCTGTGGGACCTCGACCAGTTCGGCCCGACCACCGACGCCGCGTACTACTGGCGCCGCGAGATGACGCCCGAGATGGCCCGCGCCAACAGTCCCAGCCGGTTCGCCGACGACATCCGGTCGCCCGTGCTCGTCGTGCACGGCGACAAGGACTACCGCGTGCCGATCGGCGAGGGCCTGCGGCTGTGGTGGGACCTCTGCTCGCGAGCCGACGACCCGGCCACCATGCCCCACCGGTTCCTGTACTTCCCGCACGAGCACCACTGGGTCCTCGGGCCGGGGCACGCGAAGGTCTGGTACGAGACCGTGCTCGCGTTCCTCGCCGTCCACGTGCTCGACGAGCCCTGGCGCACGCCTGCGCTGCTGGAGTAGGACGGCTGCTCCAGTAGGCTGCCCGGCTCGCCCGACCCCGACCCGGCAGCGCCAGGGAGGGGGGCCTCTCGGTGCGGCGTCCCGCACCGGGCCCTGCTGTCCGGG
>CADCTH010000169.1 GCA_902805495.1 uncultured Actinomycetospora sp. | reverse complement strand
TGTCGACCTTCCCGCGGGGTACTTCAAGACGCATCGCCGCTCTGTTCACAGCACCTGGTGCCCGTACATCTCGCCGAGCGGGTCGGAGATCAGCTCGATGCGCGCGCCGTCGGGGTCGCGGAAGTACACCGAGACGCCGCTGTGCACCTCGTGCTCGACGCCGGCCTCGGCCAGGCGCGCGACGAGGTCCTCCCAGCGCGCCGGGTCGACGCTGATGGCGACGTGGTGCAGCCCGCCCAGGACCTCGGCGTACGGCCCCAGGTCGAGCCCCGGGAAGTCGAAGAACGCGAGCAGGTTGCCGTTGCCGATGTCGTGGAAGAAGTGCGACGAGCCGGGGTAGTCGCGGTTGTCGATCAGCTCGGTCAGCGGGAAGCCGAGCACGTCCTGGTAGAACGCCACGGTCCGCTCGACGTCGCCCGAGACGAGCGCCGTGTGGTGCAGGCCGCGCGCGGTCGAGGCCGGACGCTCGCCGGTGGGGCGCAGGTAGCGCTCGCGGATCGCGGTGCGCCGCTGCTCGATCGCGGTGGTGTCGGTCATGGTCGTCTCCGGGGTTCGGTGGGGCTCAGCGGGACAGCAGAGCGGTGAAGTCGGGGACGTCGTCGAACGGGTCGGCCGGGCCGGCGGCGGGCCGGGCGGCGATCGCCGCGGCGAGCTCGGCGCCGGCGCGGTCGATCCGCGCGCCCAGCTCTCCGGTGGCGCCGCCGGCGCCCCAGTCCTCGGACGCGGCGAACACCGCGGTGGGCACCACGGCGGCGTGCAGGTACGCGAACAGCGGGCGCATCGCGTGGTCGAGCGCCAGCTGGTGGCGCGCCGTGCCCGCGGTGGCGCCGAGCAGCACCGGCGCGCCGTCGAGCGCCTCGCGGTCGAGGACGTCGACGAACGTCTTGAACAGGCCGCTGTAGGACGCCGAGAAGATCGGCGTCACGGCGATCAGCCCGTCGGCGCCGGCGACGGTGTCGAGCACCGGGCGCAGCGCGGCGTTCGGGAAGCCGGTGACGAGGTGGTCGGCGAGGTCGCGGGCGTGCTCGCGCAGCTCGACGACCTCGACGCCGACGTCCACCCCGTGCTCGCGCAGGGCCGCCACCGTCGCGTCGGTCAGCCGGTCGGCCAGCAGGCGCGTCGACGACGGGGTCGCGAGGCCGGCGCTGACCACGGCCAGGGTGCGGGTGCTCATGCGACGACCTCCAGCGGTGTCGTGCGGGCGGCGACGAGGGACGCGTGGGTGGGCGCGTCGGGGACGTGCGCGGGCTTGCGGGCGGCGAACTCGCGGCGCAGCACCGGCACGACCTCCTCGCCGAGGATGTCGAGCTGCTCCAGGACGGTCTTGAGCGGCAGGCCGGCGTGGTCGATGAGGAACAGCTGGCGCTGGTAGTCGCCGACGTACTCGCGGAACCCGAGCGTGCGGTCGATGACCTCCTGCGGGCTGCCGACGGTCAGCGGCGTCTCGCGGGTGAAGTCCTCGAGCGACGGGCCGTGCCCGTAGACCGGGGCGTTGTCGAAGTACGGGCGGAACTCGCGGACGGCGTCCTGCGAGTTCTTCCGCACGAACACCTGGCCGCCGAGCCCGACGATCGACTGGTCGGCGTCACCGTGGCCGTGGTGCTGGTAGCGCCGGCGGTAGAAGTCGACCATGCGACGGGTGTGGTCGGCGGGCCAGAAGATGTGGTTGTGGAAGAAGCCGTCGCCGTAGTACGCGGCCTGCTCGGCGATCTCGGGGCTGCGGATCGAGCCGTGCCACACGAACGGCGCGACGCCGTCGAGCGGGCGCGGGGTGGACGTGAAGCCCTGCAGCGGGGTGCGGAAGCGCCCCTCCCAGTCGACGACGTCCTCGTCCCACAGCCGCCGCAGCAGCGCGTAGTTCTCCACCGCGAGCGGGAGGCCCTGGCGGATGTCCTGGCCGAACCACGGGTAGACGGGCCCGGTGTTGCCGCGGCCGAGCGTGAGGTCGACGCGACCACCCGCGAGGTGCTGCAGCATCGCGTAGTCCTCGGCGATCTTCACCGGGTCGTTCGTGGTGATCAGCGTCGTCGCCGTCGAGAGCTGCAGGCGCTGCGTGCGGCCCGCGACGTACCCGAGCGTCGTGGTGGGCGAGGACGAGAAGAACGGCGGGTTGTGGTGCTCGCCGAGGGCGAAGACGTCGAGACCGACCTCCTCGGTCTTCTCCGCGATGCGCAGCACGGCCTGCAGGCGCTCGGCCTCGGTGGGCGTGCGGCCCGTCGTCGGGTCGGGGGTGATGTCGCTGACCGAGAAGACACCGAACTGCACGGCGACCTCCTTGAAGTTGAACTGTCAACTACCTTCGGTCGGCTCAACCCGGCAGAGGGCGGCGTTGTTCCCAGGTCGCGCCGGCCGTTGACGCCCCCGAGACGGGTGCGCTCTACTCCTCGTAGCCGAGAGGATCGCGATCCTGGGCCGAACAGCTGACAGCGGCCGTCGGACTCGCCTCGGCGGTGACGGAGGGGAGCCGACCGTGGACGTGGACGTCGCCGTCGTGGGGGCCGGCCCGGTGGGCCTCGCCGCCGCCACCGAGCTCGCCCGGCGCGGGATCCGGGCCCTGGTGATCGACCAGCTCGCCGAGCCCCGGCAGTACGCCAAGGCCGTCGGCCTCCAGCCGCGCACGCTGGAGCACTGGGAGCGCTCGGGCATGCTCACCGCGGCGCTCGACGAGGTCCGCCCGATGCGCGGCCAGGTCGTGTACCGCGACGGCGAGCAGGTCGGGCGCCTGGAGCTCGCCCTGCCCCCGGACGTGCCGTACGGCTTCACCACCCTGCCGCAGTACACGACCGAGCGGCTGCTCGCGGAGGAGCTCCGAACCCACGGCGGGTCCGTGGAGCGCCCGGCCGAGCTCGTCGCCTTCACGCAGGACGCCGACGGGGTGACGCTGCGGGTGCGCACGCCCGCCGGGGAGCGCGAGGTCCGGGCGGCCTTCCTCGTCGGCGCCGACGGCGCGCACAGCATCGTCCGCAAGGGCCTGGGGGTCGGCTTCGACGGCGACGCGTTCGACGAGGAGTACATGCTCGGCGACGTCGTGCTCGACTGGTCGATGCCGCCCGGCTACGGCGTCCGCATCACGCGCGCGGTGCCCGGCGGCCCCGACGACGTCCTCGTCGCCATCCCCCTGCCCGGGCACGGTCGCTACCGCATCACCATGCTCGCGCCGCCGGAGCTGAGCACCCGCACCGCCGCCGGCGGCGACGGGATCGCGCACGGTCTCGAGGGCGGCCGCGCGCCCGAGCTCCACCACCTCCAGGCCGTCGTCGACCGGCTGGCCCCCGAGCCGACCACCGTGTCGACCCTGCGCTGGTCGTCGGTGTTCCGCATCAGCCACCGCCTCGCCGACCGCTACGGCGCGGGACGCGTGTTCATCGCGGGCGACTCCGCCCACATCCACCCGCCCACCGGCGGGCAGGGCATGAACACCGGTATCCAGGACGCGCTGAACCTGGCGTGGAAGCTCGCGCTCGTCGTCGAGGGGCGCGCCGCCCCCGCGCTGCTGGAGAGCTACCACGCCGAGCGCCACCCGGTCGGCGAGGAGGTCGTCGGGCGCACCGTGCGCCAGGCCCGCCAGGGCTTCGACACCGCCGACCCGACGACGATGATGCGGCGCGAGGCGCAGCTGCTGGTGGCCTACCCGGACAGCCCGATCGTCGGCGCGGTGGGTGAGGCCCTCGCAGTGCGCCCCGGTGACCGCGCGCCCGACGCCCGGGGCCTGCGTCGCAGCACGGTCACCGACCCCGTCCGGCTGCACGCCGTGCTCGCCGCGACCGAGCACGCCCTGCTCGCCTACGTCGACGACTTCGCACAGCTCACCGAGATCGGCGCCGCGCGCGAGGTCGCGGAGGCGTCCCCGCTGCCGGTGCGGGTGCACGTGGTGGCCGCGCCCGACCTGGGCGGGGCGTTCGCCGACGCCGGCGAGCCGGGCCTCGTCGACGGCGCCGGCGACCTCGCCGCGGCCTACGGGATGCGCGGGGGCGACGCGGTCGTGATCCGGCCGGACGGCTACGTCGGCTGGTCGGCGCGCCCGCTCACCGCGCCCGCGCTCGCCGCCCACCTCGCGGTGCTCGCGGGCGCACCCGCGGAGGTCCCGGCTCAGGTCCCGCAGTAGGTGACGTAGGCGGCCGACCCGCCGGGCGCCGGCGCCGCGTACTCCTCGAGGCCCGGGCGCTCCTCGAACGGGCGCGCGAGCACGTCAACCAGGCGGTGGAACGGCTCGAGGTCGCCCGCGACGCCGGCCGCCAGGGCCTCCTCGACCAGGTGGTTGCGCGGCACGTAGACGGGGTTGACCCGGTCCATCGCGTCCGCGACCTCCTCGACCGGGCGGCCCTGCGCGTCCAGCGCGGCGCGCCAGCGGTCGAGCCACGCGTCGACGGCCTCGCGGTCGATCACCAGGTCGCGCACGGGCGCCGCGTCCCCGCGCGCGGCGGTGGACAGGGCCCGGAAGAACCGGGTGTGGTCGGGGTGCTGGGCGGCGAGGAGCTCGAGGAGGTCCTGCACGAGCTCGGGCTGCTCGTCGTCGAGCCCGAGCTTGACGTGCAGGCCCGCCGACCAGTGGCGCGTGTAGCGCTCGCCGAACGACGACACCACCTCGCTGGCCAGCTCCGCGGCGCGCTCGGCGTCCCCGCCGATCTCACTGCCGATCAGCGACAGCAACGACTCGGCGAACCGCGCGAGGTTCCAGGCCGCGACCCGCGGCTGGTTGCCGTAGGCGTAGCGCGCGCCGTGGTCGATCGAGCTGAACACCGTCGACAGGTCGAACGCGTCCATGAACGCGCAGGGCCCGTAGTCGATGGTCTCGCCGGAGATCGTCATGTTGTCGGTGTTCATGACGCCGTGGATGAAGCCGACGGTCATCCAGCGCGCGATCAGCGACGCCTGCACCTCGACGACCGCCTCGAGCAGCGCGAGCGCCCGGCGCTCGGCGTCGGCGGCGTGCGGGTGGTGGCGGGTGATCGCGTGGTCGGTGAGGCGCCGCAGCAGGTCGGCGTCCTGGGTCGCGGCGGCGTACTGGAAGGTGCCGACGCGCAGGTGGCTCGACGCGACCCGGGCGAGCACGGCGCCGGGCTGGACGGTCTCGCGCACGACCTCCTCGCCGGTCGTGACGACGGCGAGCGCGCGCGTGGTCGGCACGCCGAGCGCGTGCATGGCCTCGCCGATCACGTACTCGCGCAGCATCGGCGCGAGCGGGGCCTTGCCGTCGCCGCCGCGGGCGAACGGGGTGCGTCCCGAGCCCTTGAGGTGCAGGTCGCGGAGCCCGCCGTCGGCGTCGAGGAGCTCGCCGAGCAGCAGCGCGCGCCCGTCGCCGAGCCGCGGCGAGTAGTTGCCGAACTGGTGCCCGGCGTACGCCTGGGCCACCGGTGTGGCGCCGGCGGGCACGGCCGCGCCGGCGAGCACGGCGACGCCCTCGGGCGTGCGCAGCGCCGCGGCGTCCAGGCCGAGCGCGGCGGCGAGGCCCTCGTTGAGGGCGACGAGTTCGGGCGACGGCGCGGGCGCGGCCTGCCACGGCCGGTAGAGGCCCCCGAGATCGCGGACGAACCAGTCGTCCAGGGCCAGGGGCCGGGCGTCGGCGACGGTCATGCTTCCGAGGCTAACCGCGAGCGCTGCGCGGTATGCCTGATCAGCGTGGTGATGCGCACCAGCGACGGGGCCCGCGGCGTCGAG
>CADCTH010000168.1 GCA_902805495.1 uncultured Actinomycetospora sp. | reverse complement strand
TCCGCGCCGTCGCCGCCGGGCGCGCCGGCGGGCTGCTGCCCGCGCACTGGGTCGGCTGCGCGCGCGCCTGCGGCACCCCGGCCGGGCCGGTGGCCGTGGTCGAGGGCACGCCGGAGGGCACCTATCGCACGATCGTCCGAGCAGGGAGGGTGACCCCGTGAGCGCCGGTCCCACACAGAGATCCGCCGTCCCCGCCTACGTCGCGGACGGGCCGGAAATCTACCGCCGGTCCTTCGCGATCATCCGGGACGAGGCCGACCTCTCACACCTGCCCGACGACGCCCACGACGTCGTCGTCCGCATGATCCACTCATGCGGCATGGTCGACCTCGCCGCCGACACCGAGGTCTCCCCCGGCGCCGTCGCCGCCGCCCGGAGCGCGCTCACGGCCGGCGCCCCGGTGCTCTGCGACGCGCAGATGGTGGCCAGCGGCATCACGCGGCGATTCCTGCCCGCCGGCAACGACGTCGTCTGCACGCTGAACGCCCCCGAGGTCCCGGCCCGGGCCGCGGCGATGGGCACCACGCGCAGCGCCGCCGCCCTCGAGCTGTGGCGTCCCCTGCTCGACGGGGCCGTCGTCGCGATCGGCAACGCGCCCACCGCGCTGTTCCGGTTGCTCGAGATGATCGAGGAGGGCGCCGCGCGACCCGCGGTCGTGCTCGGCCTGCCCGTCGGGTTCGTCGGGGCGATGGAGTCGAAGGCGGCGCTGGTGGGGCACCCGGCCGGTCTGGAGCACGTCGTCGTCCACGGCCGGCGCGGCGGGTCGGCGATGACGGTCGGCGCCGTGAACGCCCTGGCGCTGGGGTGCGCGGGAGACGAAGCATGAAGGGGAGCACGCCGATAGGGGAGCTCGACCCGGGGAGTCAGTCAGTGACCGGCACCCTCTACGGCGTCGGGGTCGGCCCCGGTGACCCGTCGCTGATGACGGTGCGCGCCGTCGACCTCGTGCGCGGCGCCGACGTCGTCGCCTACCACTGCGCGCGCCACGGGCGCTCGAACGCCCGCGCCGTCGTCGCGCAGTACCTCGGCACGCAGGTCGAGGAGCAGCTGACCTACCCGGTGACGACCGAGCAGACCGACGACTACCAGCGCCGCCTCGACGCCGTCTACGCCGACGCCGCCGCCCGCCTCGCCGCGCACCTCGACGCCGGGCGCGACGTCGTGGTGATCGCCGAGGGCGACCCGTTCTTCTACGGCTCCTACATGCACCTCCACAAGCGCCTCGCCGACCGCTATCCCACCGAGGTCGTCCCCGGCGTCACCTCGGTGTCCGCGGCCGCCGCGGCGCTGGGCCGGCCCCTGGTCGAGCGCGACGAGGTGCTCACGGTGCTGCCCGGCACGCTGCCCCCCGACGAGCTCGCCGCCCGCCTCGCGCAGACCGACGCCGCCGCGGTGATGAAGCTCGGCCGCACGTTCACCGGGGTCCGCGCCGCGCTGGCCACCTCGGGGCGGCTCGACGAGGCGCACTACGTCGAGCGCGCCTCCACCGACGCCCAGCGCACCGCGCCGCTCGCCGACGTCGAGCCCGGCTCGGTGCCCTACTTCGCGGTCGCCGTCGTGCCTTCGCGCGTGCACGCCGACTCGACGCCCACCGCCCGCGCCGAGACCGCCGCCGCTCTGTCCGGGCGCGAGGCCGGCGACGTCACCGTCGTCGGCCTGGGCCCCGGCGCCCGCGACCGGCTGACCCCCGAGGCCGCCGCCGCGCTGGCCGTCGCCGACGACGTCGTCGGCTACGCCACGTACACCGCCCGCGTCCCCCCGAACCCGCGCCAGCGGGTGCACGCGTCGGACAACAAGGTCGAGTCCGAGCGCGCGGCGTTCGCCCTGGACCTGGCGCGCTCCGGGCGCCGGGTCGCCGTCGTGTCCTCGGGCGACCCGGGGGTGTTCGCGATGGCGTCGGCGGTGGTCGAGGTCGCGGCCGCCGACTACCCCGACGTCGCCGTGCACGTCGTCCCCGGGGTGTCGGCCGCGCAGGCGGTGGCCGCCCGCGTCGGGGCCCCGCTGGGCCACGACTACGCGATGATCTCGCTGTCCGACCGGCTCAAACCGTGGGACGTGGTCGAACGCCGGCTGGCCGCCGTCGCCGACGCCGACATGGCGCTCGCGATCTACAACCCGGCGTCGCGCTCGCGGACCTGGCAGGTCGAGGCGGCCCGCGAGGTGCTGCTGAAGTACCGCGACCCGTCGACGCCGGTGGTGATCGGCCGCGACGTCGACGGGCCGGAGGAGTCGGTGCGCGTGGTGCGCCTGGCCGACCTCGTCGCGGCCGAGGTGGACATGCGCACCCTGCTCATCGTCGGGGCGTCGACGTCGTGCTGGCCGGCGCCGGGCGTCGTCTACACGCCCCGCCGCTACGGCTGAGCACCCTCAATCGCCCGCGAGCGGCACCCAGCTCCACGACTCGTCCGGCCGCTCCCGCCCGACCAGGCGCCCGCACGTCGGGCAGAACAGCTCGTAGGCCGCCATCGACTCGTTGCCGGTGTCCCAGCCGGTGACGACCCACGCGTGCTGCCGTCCGCCCAGGCACAACCACTGCTCGTCACCGGCCACGGTGGCGATCGTGTCAGGCGACCTGGGCGAGCGTCGCGGACTCGTAGGGGCGGGTCTCCCACCGGTCGAGCGGGAGGTCGCCGACCGAGGCGAACAGCTCGCCCATACCGGCCTGCATCGCCTCGGGCGACGCCCACACCGAGATGGCGACGATGCGCGAGCCGTCGGGCTCCTCGAAGGCGCCGATCTCGTCGAGCCCCTCGATGTGGGCCGATTTCTCACGGATGACGTCCATCGCCGCGATCATGTCGTCGCGGTGCTCGGGCTTGGGGAAGTGGACGACCTGGAACAGGACACGGGACACGGTCTCTCCTCGGCAGGGGTCGGTGCAGGGACGGGTCGGGACGAGCCGGCGGGCGCTCTCGAGCGCCGCGCCCCAGAGGGCGACGAGGACGCGGCGGCCCGAGAGCTCAGCGGTCATGCCCAGAGGCCGACGGGGTTGCCGTCGGGGTCGGCGACGACGGCGATGCGCCCGTAGCCCCCCGGCAGCTCCATCGGCGGGGCGAGGGTGTCGGCGCCCAGCTCGCCGGCGCGGGCCAGCTGGCCCTCCAGGTCGTCGACCCGCACGTAGATCTTCACCCCCGTGTCGCCGGGCGCCTGCGATGGCCCGATGCCGCCGGCGACCGCGTCCGGGCCCGCGCCGGTGTCGACCATCGCGTAGCCCTCCATGGTCGGGTCGGGCTCGATCGCCCACCCGAAGAGGGAGCTGTAGAAGTCCCGGATCTTCTCGGGCGAGGTGCTGGTGATCTCGAAGTACGCGACGGGCTGGCCCATGGTGACCTCCTCGGTCTGTTCGGTAGCACTAACGTTAGTATTCGCTTTCGTCAGTGTCAACGCACGACGGGGGTTTGGGGCCGGGCATACTCGGACCGTGCGGCGCTTCCGCCGGTCCTCCCCCCGCCGGCCCCTCGACGCGGTCGAGCTCGCGGAGGCCGCGGCCCTCGGTGACCTCGTGGCCGTCGTCTGCGTCCTGACGCGGCTCTTCCCGGTCGGCCCGATCGGCACGGTGATCGCCGCCTTCCCCGCGGCCGTGCTCGCCCTGCGCCGGCCCGGGCGCGCGGGGCCGATCGGGGTGCTCGTCGCGATCGTCGTGGCGTTCCTCGTCGGGGGCGTGGGCCCGGCGGGCGGGGCGGCGTCGGCGGCGTCGCTGGGCTGGCTGGTCGGGGTGGGCGCGCGTCGCGGCTGGTCGACGGTGCGCACCGCGGTCACCGGCGTCGTCGTCCTCGCCGTGCCGACCTCGCTGGCCGCGACCGCCGTGCTCGCCGTCCTCGCGGCGTACCGGGAGCTGGTGCTCGACCAGCTGCGCACGTCCTGGGGCGGCCTGGCCCGGGTGCTGCGCTCCGCCGGCGTCCCCGACGCGGTCGTGGCCGCGGGCGACCGCGCGGTGCTGCTCGTCACCGACTGGTGGTTCGTGTCGATCCCGGCCCTCGCCGTGGTCGGGACGCTGGTCGGCGTGGCCGTCGCGGCCCTCGTGCTCGGCCGGCCGCTGCGCACGGTGCAGCGCCTCCTGCCCACCGACCTCGCCGGGCGCCTGCCCCTCGGGCGCACGGGCCAGGCCGTCGCCCCGCTGCCGCTGCGCCTGCGCGGGGTCACCCTGCCCTCCGGCCCGCCCGTGGACCTCGACCTCGACGCCGGGGAGTTCGTCGCCGTGACCGGGCCGAACGGCGCCGGGAAGTCGACGCTCGCGCGGGTGGTGGCCGGGCGCGCGCCCGAGGCCGGCACCGTCGAGCGCCCCGGCGACGCCGGGCTCGGCGTCGTCGGCGGCACCGGCATGGTCTTCCAGCGCCCCGACAGCCAGGTGCTCGGCGTGCGCGTCGCCGACGACCTGCGCTGGGGCCTGCCGCCCGGGCACCCCGTGCCCGTCGACGAGCTGCTCGCCCGCGTCGGGCTCGAGGGCGCCGGCGACCGCGACACCGCGACGCTCTCGGGCGGCGAGCTGCAGCGCCTGGCGCTGGCGGCCCTGCTCGCGCGCCGTCCCGCGGTGATGATCAGCGACGAGAGCACCGCGATGCTCGACCCCGGGGGACGCACCGAGGTCACGGACCTCCTGCGCAGCCTCGCGCGCACCGACGGCGTCGCGGTCCTGCACATCACCCACCACGACCCCGGCGAGACCGACGCCACGCTCGCGATGCCCGGCGCCGAGGGCGGCCGCGGGGTCCGGCACGCGCCGTGGGGACCGCCCCGG
>CADCTH010000167.1 GCA_902805495.1 uncultured Actinomycetospora sp. | reverse complement strand
GTGAGCGACGGTCCGCCCGGCGACGTGGCCGGGGACGAGCCCGGCCCCGGCCGCTGGGTGGTGACGGTCCAGGCGGACCGCGATTACCACGACCTCGTCCTCGCCCGCCGCCCCGCGGACGCCGGCACCGTGACGCCCGACTTCCCCGCCGCGGCGACGCCGCGCGAGGTGGTCCTGCGCGCCGACGAGGTGCGCATCGGCCGCGCCGGCGGCCCGTCGGCCGACGCGCCCGAGATCGACCTCGCGGGCCCGCCGCCCGACCCGGGCGTCTCGGCGCTGCACGCGGTGCTGATGGCCCTGCCCCACGACCGCTGGGTCGTCATGGACGCCGGCTCGACCAACGGCACCACGCTCAACTACGACGAGGATCCGCTGACCCCGGACACGCCCGTCGCCCTGCGCTCGGGCGACCGCATCCACATCGGGGCGTGGACGACGCTGATCCTCGAGCGCCGCTGACCTCAGCGCTCGGGCAGCGGGATCGGCCGCGTCACGGCGTCGGCGAGGGCCGGCCGGGGGTCGATCACCGCGCGGGTGATGACGAAGCGCGCCGCCAGGAAGCTCACCGGCAGCGCCAGCCCCGCCGCCACCAGGGGGGCCAGGCGCTCGTCGATCCCGAGGTGCACGAGGCCGACCACGCCGACCGTCGTCGCCAGGATGTTGACCACCTGGGAGGCGGGGTAGAGCAGGAACCGCGTCCAGGTCGGGCGCACGCGGAACGTGAAGCGGCAGTTGAGCAGGAACGACACCACCATCGCCGCGCCCAGCCCGACGGCGTGGGCGACGAGGTACCCGGCGTGCGGGTGCGCGAGCAGGTAGGTGCCGTAGTAGGTGGCCGCGTTGGCCACCCCGACCAGGCCGTAGCGCACGAGCCCCGCGAGGAGCTCGCGCGGGTTCACGCGCCGGCCGTGTAGACCGCGAGACCGATGAGCGCGACCCACACGACACCGAGCACCTGGAGCACGCGGTCGCCGAGGACGATCTCCTCGGGCTCGCCGCCGTTGCCCCCGTCGACGTCCACGGCGTAGCGCAGGATCGCGACGACGAACGGCACGATCGACACGATCGCCCAGGTGGACGGGGCGGACGGCAGGCGGCCGGGCATCGCCGTCACGCCGATGCCGAACGCCCACAGCCCGTAGGCCATGATCACGACGGTGGCCGAGAGCGACCACACGAACCGCAGGTAGGACGCGGAGTAGCGCTCCAGCGACTTGCGGATCTTCGCGCCGGTGCGCTCGGCGAGGCGCATCTCGGCGTAGCGCTTGCCCGACGCCATGAACAGCGAGCCGAACGCCATCGTCAGCAGGAACCACGGCGAGAGGGGCAGCCCGGCGGCGGCACCGCCGGCGATCGCCCGCATGAGGAAGCCGGACGAGACGATGCAGATGTCGATGACGGGCTCGTGCTTGAGCCACAGGCAGTACGCCAGCTGCACCGCGATGTAGATGGCCGTGACCGTCAACAGGTCCGGATCGGCGAGGAAGCTGACCGCCAGCGCCGCCGCGAACAGCACGATGCCCCAGACGACCGCGAGGGTCGGCGGGACGATGCCCGCGGCGATCGGGCGGAACTTCTTCTTCGGGTGGGCGCGGTCGGCCTCGACGTCCTTGGTGTCGTTGATCAGGTAGACACCCGAGGCCGCGAGCGAGAACGCGACGAACGCCAGCGCGACGTCCGGCAGCACCGTGAGGTCGAGCAGCCGGCCCGCCGCGAACGGGGCGGCCAGCACGAGCACGTTCTTGACCCACTGCCGCGGGCGCATGGTCTTGAGCAGGCCCAGCGGCACCGCCAGCGACTTCGGGCGGCTCGTGGGCTGCGTCTGCCGGACGGGCGAGGCCTCCGCGGTCGACTCGTCGCCGCCCTCGGCGGGACGGATCTGCTCGGACGGCTCGGCCGCGGGGCTCGGCGGCGTCACGGGGGTCATGCGGTCCTCCAGCGGCCGACCGAGCCCCGGCGCACGGCACGGCGCGCGCCGATCGCGCACACCGTCCCCAGCACCGAGCCCGCCAGCACGTCGGTCGGGTAGTGGACGCCCAGGACGACGCGCGAGAGCGCCATGCCGGGCACGAGGAGCATCGCCGCACCGGCTCCCACCCCGCCGACGAGGCCGGCGTAGAGCACGGCCGCCGCGGTGGTGGACGAGGCGTGCGAGGAGGGGAAGCTCAGACGGCTGGGCGTGCCGACGTGGACGGCCACCCGGGGGTCGTGGGGCCGGCGGCGGCGCACCACGCGCTTGACGACGATCGAGGCGCCGTGCGCGGCGACCACGCCGGCCACCGCGGTGCCCCACTGGCGCCGGCGGGGCGCGTCGACCGCGGCACCCAGCGCGCCCAGGGCGATCCAGCCCGCGGCGTGCTCGCCGAAGAAGGACATCGCGCGGGCGGCGCCGACCACGGGCGGCCTGCCGAGACGGCGCTGCACGGTCTCGAGGACCGCGACCTCGCCCCGCACCGGGCCCACGGTGACGACGGGTCCGTCCCCGGATCTCGCGGCGCGATCGAGCACGTGGTGGTCCCTCCAGCTCGCCCTGGTCTGTTCGGATGCTACGCGGGCCTTGACAGGCGGCCCCGCAGTGGTCCATGGGGTGTCGCCTAGAACCACCGCTCCAGGACGGACGCGACACCGTCGTCGAGGTTGCTCGCGACGACCTCGTCAGCGACGCGGAGCACATCGGGGTGGGCGTTGGCCACCGCCACCCCGTGCCCCGCCCAGCGCAGCATCGCGAGGTCGTTGGGCATGTCGCCGAACGCGACGACGTCGGCCGCGCGCACCTCGAGGTGCTCGGCCGCGCGGGCCAGGCCGTGCGCCTTGGTGACGCCGCGGACCGCGCACTCGAGCAGGCCGCCGCCTGCGGAGTAGGTGACGTCGACGAGGTGCCCGACGGCGTCGCGCGCGGCGCGCGCCATGTCCTCGCTGCTGCGCGTGCGGTGGCGCGCGAGCACCTTGATCACCGGCTCGGCCAGCAGCTCGCCCGGCTCCACCCGGCGGTGGTCGGGGTGCGGCCAGGCGTGCACGTAGGCGGCCTCGGAGACGAACTGCGCGTCGCGGCGGTCGAACGCGCCGGCCCCGACCCGCTCGACGGCCAGCCCGCAGCCGGGGATCGCGGCGTGCAGGGCCTCGGCCACCTCGGCGAGCGCCTCGACGTCGAGCAGCTCGGCGGCGACCACCCGGTCGGTCGCGGCGTCGTAGAGCACCGCGCCGTTGGCCGCGACGGTCAGCGCGTGCACGCCGAGCGCCTCGCACACCCGCGGCACCCAGCGCGGCGGGCGGCCGGTCGCGAGCACGAGCGGCACGCCGGCGCCGACCATGCGCGCGACGACGGCCCGGGTGCGCGCCGAGGGCTCCTCGTCGTCGCCCAGCAGCGTGCCGTCGACGTCGGAGGCGACCAGCGCCGGTCTCTGCACGCCCCGAGACTATGGCCGGACTGGGCGCCGCGCCGCCGGGTACCCGCGCCGATGAGCACCATCGACGCGCTGCTGGACTCCGCCGGGCAGACGTTCGCCGACGAGGCCGGCATCGCGCTGGAGGACAAGCCCGCCCCGCTCTACCGCCTGCTCGTGCTGAGCGTCCTGCTCTCCCGGCGCGTGCAGGCGCAGCTGGGCATCCGGGCCTGCCGCGAGCTCGTGGACTCGGGCATGGGCACCCCCGAGCGGATGCGCGACGCGTCGTGGGAGGAGCGGATCCAGGCCCTGGGCCGGGCGAAGTACCGCAGCACCGAACAGACCGCCACGGCCCTGGGCGAGGGCGCGCAGCTCGTGCTCGACGAGTGGGGCGGCGACCTGCGCCGCATGCGCGAGGCCGCCGACGGCGACGCGGACCGGCTGCGCGGGTTCCTGACCGCCGTGCCGCGCCTCGGTCCCGTCGGCGCCGACATCTTCACGCGCGAGGTGCAGGCGGTGTGGCCCGAGTTCCGGCCCCACCTCGACGCGAAGGCCCTCGCCGGCGCCGAGAAGCTGGGCCTGCCCCGGGACCCGCAGGAGCTGGCCGGGCAGGTGGCGGGGGACGACCTCGCCCGCCTGGCCGCCGCGCTCGTGCGCGCCGACCGGGACGACGACGTCCGCGAGGAGGTGAACGGGTAACCGCGTCGCCATGAGCACCATCGACACGCTGCTCGACGAGGCCGGTCGGACGTTCGCCGACGAGGCCGGCATCACGCTCGAGGACGAGCCGGCCCCGTTGTACCGCCTGCTCGTGCTGACGGTCCTGCTCTCCAGCCGCGTGCAGTCGCAGCTGGGCACCGCCGCCTGCCGCGAGCTGATCGACGCCGGCATGGGCACGCCGCAGGGGATGCGCGACGCGTCCTGGCAGGACCGGGTGGACGCCCTGGGCCGGGCCAACTTCCGGCGCACGGACGAGCAGACCGCCACGGCCCTGGGCGAGGGCGCGCAGCTCGTGCTCGACGAGTGGGGCGGCGACCTGCGCCGGATGCGGAAGGCCGCCGACGGCGACGCGGAGACGCTCGAGGGGTTCCTCACCGCGGTCCCGCGGGTCGGACCGGTCGGAGCCGACATCTTCCTGCGCGAGGTCCAGGCCGTGTGGCCCGAGTACCGGCCCCACCTCGACCCCAAGGCCCTCGCCGGCGCCGAGAAGCTCGGCCTGCCGACCGACGCCGGGAAGCTCGCCGACCAGGTCGCGGGCGACGACCTCGCCCGCCTGGCCGCCGCGCTCGTGCGCGCCGACCGGGACGACGACGTCCGCGAGGATGTCCAGGACAGCTAGCCCACGGCGCCCTGGTACTCCACGTCGACGTAGTCCTCGCGGGCCAGGGTCGGGCCGCGCTCCCAGCCACTCTGGGAGCGCTCGCTGGTGGTGACGGCGTAGCGGCCGGTCGGCAGGTCGCGCACCACGAGGTCGACGCGGCCCCACGGCTTGGCGCGCTCCGCGCCGGGCGGCACCGACGTCGCCAGCCGGACGTACGTCGCGCCCACCGTGTCCAGGCGCCACACCCCGCCGCGGTAGCGGTTGTCCTGCAGCCCGTAGTACGCCTGGGTCAGGTCCTCGTCGGCGTGGATCCGCACGTCCGACGCGGGCGCGATGCCGCCGTGGGACGCGACCTGGTCGACGCAGGGCCACAGCACCGTCGACATCTGGTCGACGAGCACCGGGCGCCCCGCGAGCACCGGCGCGATCGACGCCGGGCGCGCGAGGAACGGCTGGGCCACGGCGAGCCGGTCCTGGCCGCGCTCGCCCGTGGTGTCGACGACCACCCGCACGAACGTCGGGTCGCCGGGCGCGTCGACCAGCGAGACGGGCCGGTGCTGCCAGGTCCGCTCGTCGGCCTGCGGCAGGTAGTCGATCTCCGTCCGCCCGAGCACGCGCGGGGCCGTCACGGGGCCGTCGCCGAACTCGACGGAGACGCGCTCGTCGGGCGGGCCCGACTCCAGCAGCGGCACCACGACGTCGGTGGCCTCCGTGCCCGGCGGCACCGGGTACCAGCCGGTCACCAGGGTGCCGCGGCCCCCGGAGCCGTCGGTGACGTCGTGCCACACCCGCCCGAGGCCGGGCACCGGCGAGGGCGTCGGGGCGACCGTGTCGTCGACGAAGTCGCCGGTGGTCGCCGCCGGGGTCACGGGGGCGCCGAGCGGGACCGGCGTGGGCTGCAGGACGCTCACGTTGTCCTGGAGCCCGCAGCCCTGGCGCACGACGTCCTTGACGTTGCCCAGCGCCACGGTCCACCCCGGGTACTGGCGCAGCGGCGCGAGCACCATGACCCCGATCATCCCGACGACGACGCTCACGCAGGCCACGGCCAGCAGCGCGCGGTCCGGCTCGGGGCGGGGCAGCCAGCGGTCGGGCCAGCGGCGCAGCGACCAGTGCACCCACGCCGCGGCGAGCAGCGCGACGCCGACCCACACGAGCGGGTTGCGCAGGAAGATCGGCCCGAGGTGCGGGGCGAGCAGGTTCTGGCTCAGCGGGGTCGGATAGGGGTCGGCGTGCTCGCCGAAGAACTGGCCGCGGTCGGTGTAGGGCCGCCACAGGTTCCAGCCCGCGTAGCTCACCGACGTCGCGATGACGAGCACGGCGACACCGCCGACGGTGGCCAGCGCCCGGTCGTGGCGCGGCATCGGGCCGCGCAGCAGCGTGAGCGCGATCAGCACGGTGCCCGAGGCGGCGATGGCCGGGAAGTGCAGCACCCACTTCGTCGGGCTCGCGGCGACGAGGACGAAGGCCAGCGCCGTGGTGGCCGCGGCGTGGAGCAGCACGCGGCGCAGGGCGTCGTCCTCGGGCCCGCGCCGGCCGCTGCCCACGGCCACGACCAGCACCAGGCCCAGCGTGAGCAGGATCGGTGCCCGCGCCGCCCACGGCGTGCGCCCCGGTCCGAGCAGGGTCTGGTAGTGGACGAGCTCGTCGTACCAGGGGACGGTGTCGTAGTACCAGGCGTGCACCGCGGAGGCCTCGAGCACGTCGCCGAGCGAGGCGTCGGCGAACGCGATCGGGACGGCGACGCTGGCCGCGGCGCCGAGCACCAGCAGGAGCGCGACCTGGTCGCGGCGCGGGGTGGCGACCATCGTCGGCCACGCGCGCGGGATCTCCACGAGCAGCGGCGCGACGGCGACCAGGCCGGTCGGCGAGCAGGCGATCGCCAGCGCCGCGGCCATCACCGCGCCGACGTAGAGGATCGGGGTGCTGCGGTCGCGCGCCATCTCGACGAGCAGGAGCACGACCACCGAGAGCAGCACGATCAGGGGCTCAGGTCGCAGGGTGAGGCCGAACGGCAGCCACCAGACGAGGTGGGCCACCAGGAGCGCCCAGGGCACCCAGGCCCGGCGCACCGCGGTGCGCCGGGAGATCAGGACGAAGAACGTGCGCAGCAGCGCCCACGTCAGCAGGCCGTAGAGCAGCGGCAGGCAGCGCTGCCACACCAGCCCCCAGCCCCCGATCGCGCCCCAGACCTGCATCGCGTACTGCGAGGCCACGAAGGGGTTCTCGGTGACGTTGAACATGTAGACGGCGTTGCCGATGTAGCCCGCCTCGCCCGCGTCGCGGGCCATCAGCGGGTACCAGCTGTCGTCGAAGTTCATGGGGGCGACGAACACCCAGCCGGCGGACACCGCGAGGAGCAGGCCGTCGGCCCACGACAGGTGCCGGCGCAGGCGGTTCGGCCACGAGCGGGGCGCGAGCCACCCGCGGGCGCGCCGCCACCGGCCCTGCCGGTAGACGAGCACGAGCAGCACCGCGAGCGCGGCCAGGAGCGCGACGAGCAGCACCGTCTTGAGCAGGCCGGGGTCCGAGGCGTAGCGGTCGTCGGTGCGCAGCGACACCGCGAGCCCGGCGGCCGCGGGCGTGCCGTCGGTGCTGGTGGTGAGCTGGGCGACCTGGGGAGGCAGGACCGTCGCGCAGTCACCGCAGGCCAGCGGCAGCGCGACGCCGTCCTGGGCCACGCGC
>CADCTH010000166.1 GCA_902805495.1 uncultured Actinomycetospora sp. | reverse complement strand
CCGACCAGCGCGACTTCTACCGCTTCCACGCGGCGCTCATGGAGCCGTGGGACGGCCCGGCCGCCGTCGTCTTCTCCGACGGGACCCTCATCGGCGCCACCCTCGACCGCAACGGCCTGCGCCCCGCCCGCTGGTGGCAGCTCGCCGACGACCGGGTCGTGCTCGCCAGCGAGTCCGGCGTGCTCGACGTCGAGCCCGACCAGGTGCTGGCCAAGGGCCGGCTCCAGCCGGGCCGGATGTTCCTGGTGGACACCCGTCGCGGGGAGGTCGTCGACGACGACGCGTTCAAGAGCGAGCTGGCCGCCGAGAACCCGTACGGCGAGTGGCTGCACGCGGGCCTGGTGCGTCTCGCCGACCTCCCCGACCGCGAGCACGTGGTGCACACCCACGAGTCGGTGCTGCGCCGCCAGCAGACCTTCGGCTACACCGAGGAGGAGCTGCGCGTCCTGCTCGCGCCCATGGCCACCACGGGCGCCGAGCCGCTGGGGTCGATGGGCACCGACACGCCCACCGCGGCGCTGTCGTCGCGCTCGCGGCTGCTCTACGACTACTTCGTCCAGCTGTTCGCCCAGGTCACCAACCCGCCGCTGGACGCCATCCGCGAGGAGCTGGTGACCTCGATGGGCCGCGCCATCGGCCCCGAGCAGAACCTGTTCCACCCCGGGCCGGCGTCGTGCCGCCAGGTGCTCCTGCCCGACCCGGTGATCGACAACGACGAGCTGGCCAAGCTCATCCACATCAACGACGACGGCGACATGCCCGGCTTCGCCGCCACGGTGATCAGCGGGCTCTACGAGGTCGAGGGCGGCGAGGAGGCCCTGCGCGACGCGCTCGACCGGGTGCGCCGCGAGGCGTCGGACGCCATCGCGGCCGGCAAGCGGATCCTCGTGCTCTCCGACCGCGACTCCGACCACCGCTGGGCGCCGATCCCGGCGCTGCTGCTGGTGTCCGCGGTGCACCACCACCTCGTCGGCACCCGGGAGCGCACCCAGGTGGCGCTGGTCGCCGAGTGCGGCGACGCCCGCGAGGTGCACCACGTCGCGCTGCTGCTGGGCTACGGCGCCGCCGCGGTCAACCCGTACCTGGCCTTCGAGTCGATCGAAGACATGATCAACAACGGCTGGCTGCAGGGCGTCGAGTGCGGCGAGGCGATCCGGCACTTCATCGGCGCGCTGGTCAAGGGCGTGCGCAAGGTGATGTCGAAGATGGGCATCTCCACGGTGTCCGGCTACACCGCGGCGCAGGCGTTCGAGGCCATCGGGCTCTCCCACGAGCTCGTCGACGAGTACTTCACCGGCACCACGTCCAAGCTCGGCGGCGGCGGCCTGGACCTGGTGGCCCGCGAGGCCGCCGAGCGCCACCGGCGCGCGTACCCGGACAACCCGGGGGAGCGCAAGCACCGCAAGCTCGAGGTCGGCGGCGAGTACGCCTACCGGCGCGAGGGCGAGCTGCACCTGTTCAGCCCGGAGACGGTGTTCCTGCTGCAGCACTCGACGCGGACCAAGCAGTGGGACGTGTTCAAGCGCTACACCGCCGAGGTCAACCGGTTGATCGAGTCCGGCGGCGCGCTGCGCGGCATGTTCCGGCTGAAGACCGAGGAGCGCACCCCGGTCCCGCTCGAGGAGGTCGAGCCGGCCGCCGAGATCGTCAAGCGCTTCGCCACCGGCGCGATGTCCTACGGGTCGATCTCGGCGGAGGCGCACACCGACCTCGCCATCGCCATGAACAACATCGGCGGCAAGTCCAACACCGGCGAGGGCGGCGAGGACCCGGTCCGCCTCTACGACCCCTCCAAGCGCTCGTCGATCAAGCAGGTCGCGTCCGGGCGGTTCGGCGTGACCAGCGACTACCTGGTGAACGCCACCGACATCCAGATCAAGATGGCCCAGGGCGCGAAGCCGGGCGAGGGCGGGCAGCTGGCGGGGCAGAAGGTGTACCCGTGGATCGCCGAGGTGCGGTACTCCACGCCCGGCGTCGGACTGATCTCGCCGCCGCCGCACCACGACATCTACTCGATCGAGGACCTCAAGCAGCTCATCCACGACCTCAAGAACGCCAACGAGCACGCCCGGATCCACGTCAAGCTCGTCGCGTCCGTGGGCGTCGGCACCGTGGCCGCGGGCGTGGCCAAGGCGCACAGCGACGTCGTGCTGATCTCCGGCTGGGAGGGCGGCACCGGGGCGGCGCCGCTGACCTCGCTCAAGCACGCCGGCGCGCCGTGGGAGATCGGCCTGGCCGACACCCAGCAGACGCTGATGCTCAACGGGCTGCGCGACCGCATCACCGTCCAGGTCGACGGCCAGATGAAGACGGGGCGCGACGTGATCATCGGCGCCCTGCTCGGCGCCGAGGAGTACGGCTTCTCGACGGCGCCGCTGATCGTCAACGGCTGCATCATGATGCGCGTCTGCCACCTCGACACCTGCCCGGTGGGCGTCGCGACCCAGAACCCGGAGCTGCGCAAGCGCTACACCGGCAAGCCGGAGTTCGTCGAGAACTTCTTCTGGTTCATCGCCGAGGAGGTCCGCGAGCACCTCGCCGAGCTGGGCTTCCGCACCATGGACGAGGCCATCGGGCACGCCGAGCTGATCGACGGCAACGAGGCGGTCGAGAACTGGAAGGCCCAGGGCATCGACCTGACGCCGCTGTTCGCTGTTCACGACTCTTTTCCGGGCCGAGACGTCCCGCCGGGCGCGCCGACCGACCGCATCCGGACCCGGGTGCAGGACCACGGGCTGGACAAGGCGCTGGACCGCACGCTGATGCAGCTGGCCGAGGGCGCGCTCGCCGACGCCACCCCGGTGCGCCTGGAGATGCCGATCCGCAACGTCAACCGCACCGTCGGCACGCTCACCGGCGCCGAGGTCACCCGGCGCTACGGCAAGGACGGGCTGCCCGACGACACGATCCACCTCGAGTTCCACGGCTCGGCGGGGCAGTCGTTCGGCGCGTTCCTGCCGCCCGGGCTGACCCTCGACCTCGTGGGCGACGCCAACGACTACCTGGCCAAGGGCCTGTCCGGCGGCCGGGTGATCGTGCGGCCCGACGAGCGGGCGCCCTTCGCCGGCGACGTCGAGGAGCACCACGTCATCGCCGGCAACGTCATCGCGTACGGGGCCACGGCCGGCGAGGTGTTCCTGCGCGGCCAGGTCGGCGAGCGCTTCTGCGTGCGCAACTCCGGTGCGCTCGCGGTGGTCGAGGGCACCGGCGACCACGCCTGCGAGTACATGACCGGCGGCCGGGTGGTGGTGCTCGGGACGACGGGGCGCAACCTCGGCGCCGGCATGTCCGGGGGCATCGCCTTCGCGCTCGACCTGCCCGCGATCCGCGTCAACTCGGAGATGGTCTCGCTCGACGGGGTCGACGACGAGGACGCGGCGTGGCTGCGCGGTGTCGTCGAGCGCCACCGCGACCTGACGGGCTCCCCGCGGGCGGAGGCCCTGCTCGACGACTGGGACACCACGCTGCGGCGCTTCACCAAGGTGATGCCCGACGACTTCCGCCGCGTCCTCGACGCGACCCAGCGCGCCCAGGCCGAGGGCCGCGACCCCGACGAGGTGATCATGGAGGTGGCGGCCGGTGGCTGACCCGCGCGGTTTCCTCAAGTACGAGCGGCAGGACAACCCCAAGCGCCCGATCGAGGAGCGCCGCGCCGACTGGCACGAGCTCTACGCGCCGCTGACCGACCCCGCGGTCCGCGAGGGCACGGTCACCCAGGCGGCGCGGTGCATGGACTGCGGCATCCCGTTCTGCCACTCCGGCGGCGCGGGCTGCCCGCTGGGCAACCTCATCCCGGAGTGGAACGACCACGTCCGGCGCGGCGAGTGGGCCCGGGCCACCGAGCGGCTGCACGCGACCAACAACTTCCCGGAGTTCACCGGGGCGTTGTGCCCGGCGCCGTGCGAGGCGGCGTGCGTCCTGTCGATCACCAGTCAGCCCGGCCCGGTGGCGATCAAGCGCGTCGAGTGGTCGATCGCGGAGGTCGGCTGGGCCGACGGGCACGTCGTGCCGCAGCCGCCGTCGAACCGCACCGGTCGGCGCGTCGCCGTCGTCGGGTCCGGGCCGGCGGGGCTCGCCGCGGCCCAGCAGCTCACGCGCGCCGGGCACGACGTCACGGTCTACGAGCGCGACGACCGCCTCGGCGGGCTCATGCGCTACGGCATCCCGGAGTACAAGTTCGAGAAGTGGGAGCTCGATCGGCGCCTCGAGCAGATGCGCGCGGAGGGCACGCACTTCGTCGTGCACTGCGAGGTCGGCGGCGACGGCGAGGGTGCGCTGTCGGTCGAGCGGCTGCGCGCCGAGCACGACGCGGTGGTGCTCGCGGTCGGCGCGCTGCAGAGCCGCGACGACCGGACCATCGAGGGCCGCGACCTCGAGGGCATCCACCTGGCGATGGAGTACCTCGTGCCCGCCAACCGCGAGTGCGAGGGCGACGGGCCGTCGCCGTTCACCGCGCGCGGCAAGCACGTCGTCATCATCGGCGGCGGCGACACGGGCGCCGACTGCTACGGCACGGCGACCCGCCAGGGCGCCATCGGCGTGCACCAGCTCGACCAGTACCCGCCGCCGCCGCAGACACGCCAGGACTCCCGCTCGCCGTGGACGACGTGGCCCTACGTCTTCCGCACGCCGCCGGCGCTGGAGGAGGGCGGCGAGCGCCTGTTCGCCACCGCCGTGCAGCGCTTCGTCGGCGACGACCGGGGCCACGTGCGCGCGGTCGAGCTGTCGTCGGTGGAGGTGCGCAAGGACGCCGACGGGCGTCGCTAGGTGGTGCCGACCAGCGAGGAGGTGCACCAGATGCCGTGCGACCTCGTGCTGTTCTCCATCGGCTTCACCGGCCCCGACGACATGCCGCTGCTGCCCCGGCTGGGCCTCGAGCGCAACCCCAAGGGCTCGATCGGCTGCGGCTCGGACTGGCAGACCGACGCGCCCGGCGTGTTCGTCTGCGGCGACGCGCACCGCGGCGCGTCGCTGATCGTCTGGGCGATCGCCGAGGGCCGCTCGGTCGCCGCCGCGGTCGACCGCTACCTCGACCCCGCGGGCTCCACCGACCTCCCCGCGCCCCTGCACCCCAACGCGGTCCCCCTCAGCGCCTGAGCCCCGGTGTCAGCGAAGTGGCGTCGCAGACGTTGAGTGTCCGTATCGGTACTTCGATCACTCAGCTCACCGGGGTGATGTGCGTCAGTGCGCACAGCCACCGCCCTTCGCGGCGGACGAAGACGTCGGTGGTCCACTCGTCGGCGTCGATGTCCTCGCCGCCGTACTGCGCCGTGCTCACGACGCGCACGGTCAGCACCGCGGTGTCGCCGTAGACCCGCACCCGGCGTTCGCCCACGCCCTCCATCCGCGTGTTCCCGAGCGCGCCGGAGCGGACGTAGGACAGGAAGTCCTCGCGTCCCGTGACGCCCGACCAGGAGACGATGACCCAGTCGTCGGCCATGAACGCGCCGATGCGGTCGGCGTCGTCGGAGACGATCGCCTCGCTCCAGGCGTCGGCGAGGGCGACCAGCTCGTCGTCAGTCATTCTCGCAGGCTATGGCGACGAGCACCGCGAAGGCTTGGACGAATCGGAACCCGACGATCAGCCGGTGATCGAAGTACCGATACGGACACTCAACGTCTGCGACGCCACTTCGCTGACACTCAGGGCGCCGGCGCCGCGACCACCGCGCGCTGGATCTGCACGGGGATGCGCGGGGCGCCGCCGCCGGCCTGGTTCGAGCCGTCGTCGCCGCCCGCGCCGACCCGGTCGAGCACACCCAGGCCCTCGGTACCGATCCGTCCGACCACCGAGTACTCCGGCGGCAGGGCCGAGTCGCCGTAGACGAGGAAGAACTGGCTGCCCGTCGACCCCGGCTGCGAGCTCTTGGCCATGGCCACCAGCCCGCGCGAGTACGTCGACGCCTGGCCCTCGGCGCCCGGGTACGGCGCCAGGCCCTGGGGCGGCTCCTCGGCGTACTGGTAGCCCGGGCCGCCGGTGCCGGTGCCGGTCGGGTCGCCGCACTGGAGCACCTGCAGGCCCTGGCTGGTGACGAGCCGCGGGCACGGGGTGTCGTCGTAGAAGCCCTGCTGGGCCAGGCTCACCACCGCGTTGACCGCGCAGGGTGCCGACGCGCGGTCGAGGGTCATCGGGATCGCACCCTGCGAGGTCTGCAGGGCGACGTCGACGGTGCCGGTCGTCGGGGGGTTCGGGTCCGGCGGGGTGTTCGGCTTGGCGGCCGCCTCGGACGGGTTGTACTGGCACGTGGCCGGCGCGGCGACGGGGTCGGGCTCGTCGGGGGCGGACACCACGAAGTAGATGCCCACCGCCACCGCGACCAGGGCGACGACGCCGACCACCGAGATCAGGGTCAGGCGCTGCCGACGCCGCCGGGTCCGCTCGGCGCGCCGCTCGATCTGGCGCTCGAGCTTCTTCTTGGCCGCCTTGCGGCGCTGTTCGTTGGTCGGCACGGCGGACATCGTAGGAACCGCGCCCCCGGGCCCCGGTGAGGCCCTCGACTAGGCTGGACGGGAGCCATCCGTGCCGGAGGAGGACTGAGGACGTGCTGGTCGAGGCCTTCGCGGCCGGGGTGTTCCAGACCAACTGCTACGTGGTCGCGCCGGGCCCCGGGGAGTCCTGCGTGGTCGTCGACCCCGGCCAGGACGCCGAGGAGGGGCTGCGCGAGGTGATCGCGCGCCACCGGCTCTCGCCGGTCGCGGTGCTGCTGACCCACGGGCACCTCGACCACATGTGGTCGGTGACGCCGGTGTGCGACGGCGACGACATCCCCGCGTGGATCCACCCCGAGGACCGCTCGATGCTCGCCGACCCCATCGCCGGCGTCGGCCCGATGGGCGCCCAGCTCGCCGCGATGTACCCGGGGCTGGAGTTCCGCGAGCCCCGCCACGTGCGGACCCTCGACGACGGCGCGGTCCTCGAGCTCGCCGGCCTGCGCCTCACCGTCGACCACACGCCCGGGCACACCCGGGGCTCGGTGGTGTTCCGCTCGGCCACCGAGGACGACCGCCCGTTCCTGATCGCCGGTGACACCCTGTTCCAGGGCGGGATCGGGCGCACCGACCTGCCCGGCGGGTCGACCGAGGAGATGATGGCCTCGCTGCGCGACAAGATCCTCAGCCTGCCCGACGACACCGCCGTGCTGCCGGGCCACGGCCCGATGACCACGGTGGGCCGCGAGCGCGACAGCAACCCCTTCGTCCAGGGCCTCACCCACGCCCCCGGGCGCCACCTGTGACGGCCGTGCCGTCCGGCGGGTTCCGCGCACCCAAGGGCGTCCCCGAGTACGTGGGGCCGGAGTTCACGACGGTCCGCGACACCCTCGTCCGCGAGGCCGACCGCGCGGGCTACGCGCACATCGAGCTGCCGGTCTTCGAGGAGACCGCGCTCTACGCCCGCGGCGTGGGCGAGTCCACCGACGTCGTCTCCAAGGAGATGTACACCTTCGACGACGGCGGCGGGCGCTCGGTGACGCTGCGCCCCGAGGGCACGGCCGGCGTGGTGCGCTCGGTGATCGAGCACGGGCTCGACCGCGGCGGGCTGCCGGTGAAGCTGCGCTACGCCGGGCCGTTCTTCCGCTACGAGCGCCCGCAGGCCGGCCGGTTCCGCCAGCTCCAGCAGGTGGGCGTCGAGGCCATCGGCGTCGACGACCCGGCCCTGGACGCCGAGGTGCTCGCCGTCGCCGACGCCGGCTTCCGCGCGCTGGGGCTGCGCGGCTACCGCCTGGAGCTCACGAGCCTGGGCGACGCGAGCACGCGTCCGCAGTACCGCGCCGAGCTCACGCGGTTCCTCGAGAAGCTCGACCTCGACGAGCCCACCCGCGAGCGCGCGCGGATCAACCCGCTGCGGGTGCTCGACGACAAGCGCCCCGAGGTCCGCGAGCAGCTCACCGACGCCCCGCTCATGGTCGACCACCTCTCCGACGAGGCGGCCGCGCACCACGCGGCGGTCAAGCGCCACCTCGACGCCCTCGGCGTCCCCTACGCCGAGAACCCGTGGATGGTGCGCTGGCTCGACTACTACACCAAGACCACGTTCGAGTTCGTCCACGACGGCCTGGGCTCGCAGTCGGGCATCGGCGGCGGCGGGCGCTACGACGGCCTCATGGCCGAGCTCGGCGGCCAGCCGCTCTCGGGCGTCGGCTTCGGCATCGGCGTCGACCGCACGCTGCTCGCCTGCCGCGCCGAGGAGACGGGGCTCGACACGGCCCCCCGGGTCGAGGTGTTCGGCGTGCCGCTGGGGGAGGCCGCCCGGGACCGGCTCGTCGGGATCGTCGGCGCCCTGCGCCGCGCGGGCATCCGCGCCGACCTCGCCTACGGCAGCCGCGGCCTCAAGGGCGCGATGAAGGCCGCCGACCGCTCCGGCGCCCGCTTCGCCCTCGTGCTCGGCGAGCGCGACCTGGAGGCCGGGGAGATCCAGCTCAAGGACCTCGCCGACGGCAGCCAGACCGCGATCGCCCTGGACGGCGCCGCCGCGGCCGTCGACCGCGCCGTCCACGGCGACTGACTCACACCGTCGCGGGGACGCGCTCGTCCGCCCGCACCGCCGGCGCGGCCAGGCGCCGCGAGGCCGGGCGGGTGGCCCAGGACAGCGCGGCCACGGCGAGCAGGACCACCGGCACCACCGCGTGGAACGCCGGGCTCCCGGAGACGAGGTGGGAGACGGTGGCGCCGCTGAGGTCGAAGGCGACGCCGGCGTAGGCCCACTCCTTGAGCCGCGGGAAGCCGGGCACCGTGAGGGCGACGGCGCCGAGCACCTTCCAGACGCCCAGGAGCGTGACGACGTAGGCCGGGTAGCCGAGCGCGGTCACGCCGGCGACCGCCCACTCCGCGCCGAGCAGGTAGGTCACACCGCCGGAGAGCAGCACGAACGCGGTGATCGCGGTCGAGGTCCGGTAGGTCAGGGTGCGCGTGTCCATCGGGGGCTCCTCGTGGGTCGTCGGGGACGGTCGACGGGGAGACGCACGGGATCGCGGCGATGTGACCGGACCACGGTCCCGGCAGGACGGCTGGGTCAGAACGGCACCTCGGTGGCGAGCAGGCCCGTCCCCGGCGCCCGGCCGGACAGGACCCGGCAGAACTCGACCGCGTCGAGGGTGAGCTCCGCACCGCCGTCGCCCTGGACCCAGGAGCCCCCGGCGGGACCGGTGAGGTGCAGCACGAACGGCCGGCCGTGGCGGCGCGCCCACTCCGCCACGACGTCGGCGACGAGGCGGCCGTCGTGCTCGGGGGTCAGCTCCGGCTCCCGCCCGGTGGCGCGGGAGACGTCGACCCGGTGCATCCACGTGTCGCGCGTGAGGATCACGTCGACGAGGTAGCTCATGCGCCAGGTCTCGGGTGTCCCGTTCACCTCCTCCGTCATGGGCAGGCGGCGCAGGAGCCGGTCCCGCCCGCGCCACCGGGCCTGCCGCGGCCCCGCGACCTCGAGGCGGCGGACGAGGGTCGCGGTGTCGAGCGCGCTGTTCCTCTCGACCTGGGCGGCGGTGAGGCCGTCGACGAAGGGTCCGTCGCCGGCCCGTCGACGACCCGCGACCATGCCGGCGACCATCCGGCGCGTGCTCGTGAAGCCCTCGGCCATGCCCAGCACGTGGCCGGCCATCGCCCGGACGTCCCAGGCGGGGCAGTCGGTCGGCCGCCGCCACTCGTCGGGGCCGAGCGCCGCGAGCAGGGCCGCCATCCGGGCGGTCTCCGTCGCCGCGAGGGTCACCGATTCCGGGGTGGTGATCGGGGGGACGTCCTCGACGCGCGCCGCGGGTCGCGAGGTCCGCTCGGTGTCCATCACGCCACCTGCCTGGTCAGCTGTGCGGCGTAGGCGTCGGCGAGGGCGTGCAGGGCCGCGGCCCCGTCGCCGGCGTGGGCGGGCCCGTGCATGAGGGCGAGGGTGCGCGGCTCGAGCTCGGCGAGGGCGCGCAGGGCGGGGGCGGTCCCCGCGGTCAGGGCGGTGGCGCCGAACAGCTCGTCGGCCTCGAGGGCGGGCGTGACGAGGTCGGCGTCGTGCACCAGCGCCGGGCCGTCGCCGGTGCGGCTGAACAGGTCGCCACAGAGCAGGGTGCCGGTCGTCTCGTCGAAGAGCACCTGCGCTTCCCAGCCGTGCGGCACGTGGGGCGTGGCGATGGTGCGTACGACGTGGCCGCCGAGGTCCCGGCGGTCGCCGTCGTCGACGGGTTCGGGCGGGCGGTCGGCCATGTCGTCGAGGGAGACCATGCAGCCGAGGCGGTTGAACGTCACGCGGCTCGCGGGCGCGAGGGCGAGCCACTCGTTCATCGCGCCGCACTCGTCGGCCTCGACGTGGCCGAAGCTGATCCAGCGCAGCCGGGACGGGTCGAGGACGCGACCGACCGCATCCGCGACGAGGGGGAACATGCCGCGCAGCCCGGTGTGGAACAGCAGGGGCTCGTCGGCGTCGATGAGGTACTGGTTGATCGTGAAGCCGCCGGGGGCGACGTCGGGCAGGCAGGTCGACAGGCGGTAGACGCCGTCGGCGATCTCGTGGACGGAGGTGTGCATGCCGACGATCGTGCGGCCGGGCACCGGTGCGACGCATCGGGCGGAGACACCCAGTTAGCGGCCGGGATCACGCATCTTGGAGCCCGTGGGCGCGGCCGAGCTCGCCGAGCGACGCGCGGTCGTGCAGTCCGGTGCGCGTGAAGAGGCTCCCCAGATGGCGCTCCACGGTGCGCGGCGAGAGGTGCAGCCGGGCGCCGATCTCGTGGGTGGACAGCCCGCCCGCGACGAGGCCGAGCACGTCGGCCTCGCGGCTGGTCACACCGAGCGCCCGCAGCGGTTCGGGCACCAAGGACGTGCCGCGACCGCGCCGCGGGACCGGAGCGCCGGCCTCGCCCATCGTGGTCCGGCAGCGTCGCGCCGTGCGCTCGAGGCCCGCGGTGGCGAAGAAGGCCTCGCTCTCGCGCAGCCACGCGACGGGGTCGCCCCAGCCGTCGCGGACCGCCGCCCGGGCGAGGAGCAGCTGCAGGCAGTGCCGGAACCCGGACCCTCCGTCCTCGCGGTGGGCCGTCGTGCGCGCCCGCTCGACGAGCGCCCGGGCCTCGGCCCCGGCGCCGGCACGCCCCCGGGCGACGGCCTCGGCCACGTCCCGGGCGAAACGGAACACGTCCATGCCCAGCCGGATCACCACCTCCTCGAACTCGGCCCGGGCCGCGGCCCCCAGGTCGTCGTCCTCGATCGCGTGCACCAGGGCCCAGAGCGCGCGGCCGGGGAACACCGAGCGCGACGGGTCGGCGCGGCGGACGTGGGTCATCATCGTGTCGAGGTGGCCCCGGAGCGCCCCGAGGTCGTCGAGGACGAAGCAGCGCGTCGCGAGCACCCGGCCGTGGAGGTCGCCGAGGATGCGCGGGTCGGACGGGTCGGGGGCGAGCGCCTCGGCAACGGCCGTCTCCATCGCGGCGTCGTCGCCGGCGAGGGCGTGCGCGCCGGCGAGCCAGAGGTGCGCGACCGGGGCCGTCGCGAGCCCGTAGCGGCGGCTCGCGTCCGCGCACGCCCGCGCCGCCGCGAGGGCGCCCTCGCTGTCGAAGTGCCCGAGGGCCAGGTCCGCCAGGCTGAGGTCCATCACCGCGACCGTCGTGAGGGCGCCGTAGCGGGCGGCGAGCGCGCGGGTGGTCCGCAGCGCCGCCGGGTCCCAGTCGAGCAGGGCGAGCTCCTGCTGCGCGCGCAGGTGCCACGTCGCGAGCCCGGCACGTCCGGCCACGTCCGCGGCCCGCGCGAACCACCGCGCGGCGGCGT
>CADCTH010000165.1 GCA_902805495.1 uncultured Actinomycetospora sp. | reverse complement strand
TCGGGCTGCCCGCCGACCCCGACGTCGTGGCCGAGGCCCACCGGTACGTCGCCGCCGCGGGCGGCACGTCGACGCTGCGCCAGCGGCCTCCCGGCGCGGCCCTGCCCGCGTTCGGACCGGCGCCGACCTCGGCGGCGCTGCTGCGCGCCGTCGCCACATCCCTCGACCCCGACCAGCGCTTCGGGCGCGGGCGCCTCGCCCCGTGGATCCCGGCGCCCCAGACGACCGGAGTCACCGCATGACCTCCCACCCCACCACCGGACCCTCCCCCGACTTCTCCTCCGAGCGCGGCGAGAAGGCCGCCCCGGAGCGCGCCGACGTCCTCGGCGGCGCTGAGACGTCTCTCGGGCACGGCTCCTTCGACGACCACCGCCCCCCGGCGCAGGAGCTGCTCGACGACTGCGTGCACTGCGGCTTCTGCCTGCCGACGTGCCCCACCTACGCGTTGTGGGGCGAGGAGATGGACTCCCCGCGCGGCCGGATCTACCTCATGGAGATGGCGGAGAAGGGCGAGATCCCGCTCGACGGCTCGTTCACCACCCACATCGACCGCTGCCTGGGCTGCATGGCCTGCGTGACGGCGTGCCCGTCGGGCGTGCAGTACGACCGCCTGCTCGAGGCCACGCGCCCGCAGATCGAGCGCAACGTGACGCGGTCGCGGTCGGACCGGTGGTTCCGCGAGGCGATCTTCACGCTGTTCCCCTACAAGCGCCGCCTGCGCGCGGCGTCGCTGGTCGGGGCGCTGTACCAGAAGCTGCGCCCGAAGAGCACGGAGAAGCTGCTCGCGAAGGTCCCGGACCGCTTCGGGCGCCTGGTCGCGATGGAGTCGCTGCTACCGCCGGTGAGCGTGCGCCAGGCGTTCCGGCGGATGCCCGAGCGCACGCCGGCGGTCGGCGAGCGCCGGGGCCGGGTCGGCCTGCTCACCGGCTGCGTGCAGGACGTCTTCTTCCACCCGGTCAACGAGGCCACCGCCCGCGTGCTGGCGGCCGAGGGCTGGGACGTCATCGCCCCGCGCGAGCAGGCGTGCTGCGGCGCGCTCGGGCTACACGCGGGCCGCGAGGCCGAGGCGATCGAGCGGGCGAAGAAGCTGATCGCCGTGTTCGAGCGCGCGCAGGTCGACACGATCGCCACCAACGTCGCCGGCTGCGGGTCGTCGATGAAGGAGTACGGCGAGCTGCTGGCCGACGACCCCGCGTGGGCGGAGCGCGCGTCGGCGTTCGCGGCGAAGGTGCGCGACATCTCCGAGGTCGTCGACGAGACCCTCGCGGACGCCCGGGCCCGGCGGCACCCCATCTAGGCGAAGGTCGTCTACCACGACGCCTGCCACCTCGGGCACGCGCAGAAGATCCGCACCGAGCCGCGCCGGGTGCTGCGCGCGATCCCGGGCGTCGACCTGGTCGAGCTGCCCGAGGCGGAGATCTGCTGCGGGTCGGCGGGGATCTACAACATGCTCCAGCCCCAGGCCGCGAGCGACCTCGGGCGGCGCAAGGCCGACAACATCCGCGGCACCGGCGCCGACGTCCTGGTCACCGCCAACCCGGGGTGCCTGCTGCAGATCCGCAAGTACCTGGAGGGCGACCTCCCGATGCTGCACCCGATCCAGCTGATCGACGCCTCGATCCGCGGCGTCCGCCCGCCGGAGATGTGCGCTCCGCGCATGTGAGCAGAAATCGGTGCTGGAGCACCGATTTCTGCTCACGTGCCGGAGGCACCTAGCGCCAGTGCAGGTAGCCGGGGTCGCCGGAGCCGCCCCAGCGGTCCGCGTCGACGGTGACCGAGCCCGTACCGGCGCGGATCTCGCCGCACACCACCCAGTCGGCCGGCACGACGTCCTCGCTCGGGAACGTCGCGACGAGCGCGTGGTCCTCGCCGCCGGTGAGCGCCCAGCCCAGCGCGTCGCCGCCGAGGGCCGAGGCCACGTCGCGGAGCTTGTCGGCCACGGGCACCAGGCGCGAGGACAGGTCGACGTGCACCCGGGACGCCGCGGCCACGTGGCCGAGGTCGGCGAGCAGCCCGTCGGAGATGTCGATCATCGAGGTGGCCCCGGCGCGCGCCGCCACGGGTCCCGCGCGCCAAGGCGGGCGGGGCGTGCGGTGCGCGGCCACCATCGCCACCGGCGAGCGAAAGCCCCGGCGCAGCACCGCCATGCCCGCCGCCGACCACCCGAGCTGCCCGCACACGGCCACCACGTCCCCGGGGCGCGCCCCGGACCGCGTCACCGGCGCCCGGCCCTCCAGGTCGCCGAGCGCCGTGATCGACACCACCAGGGTGTCCGCCGACACGGTGTCGCCCCCGACGACGCCGACCCCGGCGTCCGCCGCGGCGTCCCACACCCCCGCCGCGAGGCCGTCGAGCACCTCGGCGCTGGTGTCCACCGGGCACGCGAGCGAGAGCAGCAGCGCCGCCGGCGCCGCGCCCATCGCGGCGACGTCGGCGAGGTTCGCGGCCACCGCCTTGCGGCCCACCTGCTCGGGCGCCGACCAGTCCAGGCGGAAGTGCACGCCCTGGACCAGGGTGTCCACGGTCGCGACGACCCGCCCGTCGGGCGCCTCGACCACCGCCGCGTCGTCGCCCGGACCGAGCAGCGTCTGCTCGGGCTGGAAGCGCTCGCCGGTGAGCCGGTCGATCACGCCGAACTCGCCGAGCTCGGCCGCCGTCCCGGCCTCGGCCGGCGTCCCGCGGTCTGGCCCGCCGGCCGACGCACCGGTGCCCCGGCGCCCGGCGCCCCCGGTCCGTCCGTGTCCCCCGCGCCCGTTCGCCGTCCGGCTCACCCCTCGACTCCCTGCGGTACCTTGCCTGCTGCGCCGTGCCGGTGCCCCCGACCGGCCCCCGTCCCCGAGGAGGCACCTCCGTGGTCCAGGCCTACATCCTGATCCAGACCGAGGTGGGTCGTGCCGCCGCGGTCGCCTCGGAGGTGGCCGGGATCGACGGGGTCACCCGGGCTCAGGACGTCACCGGACCCTACGACGTCATCGTGTCCGCCGAGGCCGACGACGTGGAGTCGCTCGGTCGCACGGTCGTGAACGCCGTGCAGAAGGTCCCGGGCATCACCCGGACGCTCACCTGCCCCGTCGTGTCCGCCGACTGATCGGTGGCGCCCACCCGTGGGCCCGAGGTGGTGCGCCGGCTGCCCCGCGTCCTGGTCGGGATCGCCCTCGCGCTGCCCGTGCTGATCGTGGTCGGCGTCCTCGTCGCCTCCGCGGTGCTCGTGCGCGAGCCCGTGCCCGACGCCGACACCGTCCGGCTGCCCGTCGCCGCCGTGCCGGTGCCCGCGGCGGCCAGCGCCGACTGCTCGCGGCTGCTCTCCGGGCTGCCCGGCGAGATCCCCACCGAGCGCGGACTGCTGCCGCGCCGCGTGCTCGACGACCCGGTGCCGGCGGCCACCCTCGCGTGGGGCGGCGAGGACGGGAGGGCACCGATCGTCCTGCGTTGCGGCCTGCCTCGCCCCGTCGAGCTGGCCCCCGGTGCGTCGACCCTGGACGCGGCCGGCGTCGACTGGGTCGCGGTGGAGGACGGCGTGCCGGGCAGCACGACGTGGGTCACCGTCGACCGCGCGGTGTACGTCGGGCTGACGATCCCCGATGACGTGGGCACCGGCCCGGTCCAGGACGTCTCGCGCGGCGTGAAGATCGCGCTGGTCAGCCGCCCCGCCGGCTGAGCGCGGTCTCCACCAGCGTCTCGACCAGCACCGGGTACTCGACGCCCGCCGTGGCCCACATGCGCGGGTAGAGCGACGTCGCCGTGAAGCCCGGCATGGTGTTGAGCTCGTTGACCAGCAGGCGACCCTCGCGGGTCAGGAAGAAGTCGACGCGCGCGAGCCCCTCGACGTCCATCACCCGGAACACCTCGACCGCGGTGCGGCGCACGGCCTCGGCCACGTCGTCGTCGAGCTTCGCGGGCACGTCGAGCTCGCAGGCGTCGTCGAGGTACTTGGTGTCGAAGTCGTACCAGCCGGCGTCACCGCCGACGACGCGGACCTCGGCCGGCACGCTCGCCCCGACGCGCCCGTCGGGGTGCTCGAGGACCCCGCACTCGATCTCGCGCCCGACGATCGCGGCCTCGACGAGCACTTTGGGGTCCTCGGCGCGGGCGGTGGCGACGGCCGCGGGCAGCCCGGACCAGTCGGTGACCCGGCTGATGCCCACCGACGACCCGGCGCGCGCGGGCTTGACGAACACCGGCAGCCCCAGCCGTTCCTGCTCCGCGTCGGTGAGCGTGTCGCGGTCGGGGCGCAGCACCGCGTGGTCGCCGACGGCGATGCCCGCGTCGCGCAGGAGGCGCTTGGTGACGTCCTTGTCCATCGACGCGGCGCTGGCGCACACCCCGGCGCCGACGTAGGGCACGCCGGCCATCTCGAGCAGGCCCTGCACCGTGCCGTCCTCGCCGCCGGGGCCGTGCAGGACGGGCACGACGACGTCGACGCGGCCCAGCGAGGTGCCGTCGTCCAGGGCGATCAGCTCGCGGCGCGTCGGGTCGGCGGGCAGCGCCACCGGGCGACCGGACGTGACCTCGGGCAGCTCGCGGCCGTGCAGGCGCAGGTCCGCGGGGTCGGTGGGGCCCAGCACCCACTCGCCGGCCGGGGTGATCGCCACCGGCAGCACGTCGAAGCGCGCGGGGTCGAGGTGGGCGAGCACGCTGCCCGCCGACAGACAGGAGATCCGGTGCTCGCTGCTGCGTCCCCCGAAGAGGACGACGACGCGGGGGCGTTCCGCCCCCTGATGGGTCGAGCTCCGCTGCGCTCCGTCTCCCGCGCCCGTCATGGCGGCGGAGCCTACGCGGCCGTCACAGCGCGGTACGGACCGCGTACAGCTCCGGGAAGAAGGACAGGTCGAGGACGCGGCGCAGGAACGACGCCCCGGTCGTCCCGCCGGTGCCCGTGCGGAAGCCGATGGTGCGCTCGACGGTCTTGAGGTGGCGGAAGCGCCAGAGCTGCAGGTTGTCCTCGATGTCGACGAGCTCCTCGCAGGTCTCGTAGACGTCCCAGGAGCGCTCCGGCGTGTCGTAGATCGCGCGGAACACCTCGACCAGCCGCGGGTCCTCCCGGTGGGGCTCGCGGGTGTCGCGCTCGAGGACGTCGGCCGGCACGGCGTGGCCCCGCCGGGCGAGCAGGCGCAGGAACTCGTCGTAGAGGCTGCGCCGGTCCAGGGCGGCGGTGAGCACCGCCCGCGCCGCCGCGTCGTCGGCGAACACCTCGAGCATCGCGGGGTCCTTGGCGCCGAGCAGGAACTCGACGGCGCGGTACTGGTAGCTCTGGAAGCCCGACGACGAGCCGAGGAACCCGCGGAACTGCTGGTACTCGCTCGGCGTGAGGGTGGCGAGCACCGACCACTGCTCGATGAGCTGGCGCTGCACCTGCTTGACGCGCGCCAGGCGCTTCTGCGCCAGCGCGACGTCGTCGCCGGCGAGGTCGTCGCACGCGCCCGTGAGCTCGTGGAGCGCCAGCTTGAGCCACAGCTCGGAGGTCTGGTGCTGGATGATGAACAGCAGCTCGTCGTGCGCCTCGGGGCGCGAGAGCGGGGTCTGCGCGGTGAGCAGCTCGTCGAGGTGCAGGTACCGCCCGTAGGTCAGGTGATCGGGCACGGCGCCGATCCTCGTCGCCCCGGGGTCCCGGGCGCGACCCCCGCGAGCACCCGCGTGAGCACCGCCAGCGCGTCGTCGAGCTCGTCGCCGGCCGGGCCGGCCCAGCCGACGAGCACGCCGTGGGCGCGGGGCCCGGTGGGGTCGAGGTGGTGGGTGCCGAGCGGGCCGAGCTGCACGCCCGCGGCGGCCGCGTCGTCCACCACCGTCTCCTCGGCGGCGCGGTCGGGCAGGTCGACGACGAGGTGCGCGCCCGCGCGGTCGCCCCGTACCCCGTGGCCGGCGACGACGACGGCGTCGACCACCCGGACCCGGCGGGCGGCGAGCTCGCGGCGCAGGCGGGCGAGGTGG
>CADCTH010000164.1 GCA_902805495.1 uncultured Actinomycetospora sp. | reverse complement strand
GCGCAGCGGCCCCGACGGCGGGCCGGTGCCGCGGCGTGCGGGTCCCGGACCCACCAGCGGCGCCGGACCCGGTCCGGTCAGCGCGCCGCGGGCGGCCTCGATGACCGCGCTCGCCGACTCGTGCCGCCGCGGGCGGTCCGGGTCCATGCCGCGGTGCACGACGTCGTCGATGCGGGCGTCGAGCCCGGCGAGCTCGGCGGCCGAGGGCACGTCGCCGCCGAGGTGGCCGTCGATGACCTCGGTGACCGACCCCACGTACGGCGCGCGCCCGGTGAGGCAGGTGAACAGCACGCAGGTCAGCGAGTAGACGTCGGTGCGCGCGTCGACCGGCTCGCCGCGCAGGTGCTCGGGGGCGGCGTAGGTCGGCGAGCCGAGGAAGTCGCCGCCCGAGGTGCGGTGGCCGGTGGCGCCGCGGCGCGTGAGGCCGAAGTCGGCGAGGTAGACGTGCTCGCCGGCCGACTCGCGCGTGGTCACGAGGACGTTGGCCGGCTTGACGTCGAGGTGCACGAGCCCCCGGGCGTGCACGGCGTCCAGCGCGTCGGCGACCTGCCCGAGCAGGCGCAGCGTGCGGGCGACGGTGAGCGGGCGGCCGTCGATGATGCTGGCGAGGTCGGGGCCCTCGACGTGGCGCATCGCGATGTAGAGGTGGCCGTCGGTCTCGTCGAAGTCGTAGAGCGGGACGACGTGGGAGTGGTCGACCGCCGAGGTGTTGCGGGCCTCGTCGACGAAGCGCTCGCGGAACTCGCGGTCCGCGGCCAGGGCCTCGTCGATGACCTTGAGCGCGACGCGGCGGCCGAGCCGGGTGTCGGTGGCGCGGTAGAGCACGCTCATGCCGCCGCGGCCGATCACCCCGTCCACGCGGAAGTGACCGAGACGCTGCCCGGTCAGGTCCTGCGCGTTCCGGTCCGCCACGCCGCAGACCCTAACGCCGCGCTGCGCCGCCACCGGGCCGGATCGCGGGGCGGGGTGGCGGACGGGACGATGCGCGCCGTGACGGGACCCAGGGAGACGGAGCGCAGCGGAGCTCGACCCGGCGGCGACGGGCACGGGCACGACCACGGCGACCCGGCGGCGATGCGGCCGGTGGACGAGCACGCCGCCGCCGTCGCCGCGCTGTTCACGCCGATGCCCTCCGAGACGGTGGCTCTGTCCGGCGCGCTGGGCGGGGTGCTGGCCGAGGACCTCGCCTCCCCCGTCGCCCTGCCGCCGTTCGACAACTCGGCGATGGACGGCTACGCGGTGCGCAGCGCCGACCTGGGCGAGGTGCCGGTGGCGCTGCCCGTCGCCGCCGACGTCCCGGCCGGGCGCACCGACGGTCCGCCGCTGGCGGCGGGCACCGCGCACCGGATCATGACCGGCGCGCCGCTGCCCGACGGCGCCGACGCGGTGGTGCAGGTGGAGTGGACCGACGCCGGCACCGAGCAGGTGCGCGTCGACCGCGCGGTCGGCGCGGGTCAGAACGTGCGGCGCGCGGGCGAGGACGTCACGGCCGGGACCGTCGTGCTGCCGGCCGGGACGCTCCTCGGGCCGGCGCAGATCGGGCTGGCCGCCGCGGTGGGCGCCGGGACGCTGCCGGTGCGCCGCCGGCCCCGGGTGCTCGTGCTGTCCACGGGCTCGGAGCTGGTCGCGCCCGGGCAGCCTCTCGAGCACGGGCAGATCCACGAGTCGAACGGACCGATGCTGGCCGCCGCAGTGATCGACGCGGGCGGCACGGCCGAGCTCCTGCGCTTCGTGCCCGACGACGTCGCCGCGTTCACGGCCACCCTCGACGCGGCTCTCGGCACGCACCCCGACGACCCGGTCGACCTCGTGCTCACCTCGGGCGGGGTGAGCGCGGGGGCGTACGAGGTGGTGAAGGACGCGTTCACCGGCCGGGGCATCACCTTCACCAAGGTCGCGATGCAGCCGGGGATGCCGCAGGGCCTCGGCCGCTACCCCGGACCCCTCGGCGACGTCGCCGTCGTGACCCTGCCGGGCAACCCGGTGAGCTCGCTGGTCTCGTTCGAGGTGTTCGTCCGCCCCGCGCTGCGCGCCGCCGCCGGGCACCCCCAGCCGGCGCGCCCGCGCGTACGGGCCCGCCTCGCCGAGGCCCTCGACTCGCCGGCCGGACGGCGCCAGTTCCGGCGCGGACGGATCGACGCGGTCGCCGGGACGGTCTCGACCGTGGGCGCGGCGGGCTCGCACCTGCTGGCCGCGCTGGCCCGCGCCGACTGCCTGCTGGTGGTGGACGAGGACACCACCCACGTCGACGCCGGCGAGAGCGTCGAGGTCTGGCTCCTGGACGGGTGACGCCGCGGGGGCTCGATGGAGCCCCCTCACGGAGGGATCGAGGCGGGGTCGAGGCGGGGTCGACCCTCCCGTCGAGCGGTTTCGTTGCGCCGTTGGGGCGACCCGGCCTTCCGCCGACGCGTCTCGTCGGGCACCATGTGTGACAGGTGTCATGGGGTGCGCGGAGTGCACCCCGGACACTTCCCGGGTGGCCCCTCGAGGACCAACCGCTTGTCGCTGGGGAGCGGACGAGCGGTTCCTGGCCGGGGTCGCCGACTCGGGGGTTGGCGGCCCCGGCCCCATCCCGGCCCCTTCCCACCTCGTCCTCACCGCCGCGCGGCCGCTAGGTTTCTTCCGCGCGCGCCATCGAGGAGAGGGATCCGAGAGCGACGATGGGCCAGTCCGAGACCGCCCCCGGCGGCACCGTCCGTCACGCACTGACCCTCGTGAGGGACACGATCCCCCCGCTGCACCCCGGCGGGCGGCCCGTGATCGGTGCGGTCGCCGCCGCCGCCTTCGGCCTGCGCGCGCTGCGCGGGCGGGGCACCTTCGCCGCGCTGGCCGTCACGGCCGGGGTCGCCGCTTTCTTCCGCGCCCCGCACCGCACGACGCCGCGCCGCGCCGGTATCGCCGTGGCGCCCGCCGACGGCACCGTGAGCCTCGTCGACACCGCCGAGCCGCCGCCGGACGACGACGACGCGGGCCCGCGCCCGGGCCCGCCCCTCCGGGTAAGGGTGTTCCTGTCGGTCTCAGCCCTCCCGGCCCAACGGGTGCCCGTCGCCGGCCAGG
>CADCTH010000163.1 GCA_902805495.1 uncultured Actinomycetospora sp. | reverse complement strand
TGTCGGCGCGGCGAGGTGCGCGTCCAGGAACGTGCGCCGCGTCGTGAGCACCAGCCGGACGCCGGCGTCGAGCGCGTCGACGACGTCCGCGCCGACCTGCTCGAGCAGCGCCGGCGGGGCGTCGTCGGCGAACACCACGGCCGGGCCCGAGCGCTCGACGGCCGCGCCGGCGCGGCGCAGGACGGCGCGCAGGTCGGCGGTGTGCGGCTCGGTGATCGGCACGAGCACGCGGTCGCCGAGCATGCGCCGCAGCGCCCGGTGCACGGCCCGCGAGGTGCCGGCGAGCCGGTCGCCGGTGACGACCACCAGCGGGCGCTCGACGCCGAACGCGTCCTCGAGGACGACGTCGACCGGACGCGCCGCGTACGGCGCCCCGGCCTCCGGGTCGTGCACCCCGAGGTCGTCGGGGCCCGTCGCCGCGACCCGGCGGACCCATCCGGTGGGCGCCCCCCGCCCGATCAACCCGAATGCCACCCACGGAGTGTCAGGTCGGGGACGCCGACACGCCAGATCGAGATCGTCGCGTTCACCCGGTCGCTCGATCAGGGGGTGCCGAAGCGGATGTGCGCGTCGCCGTCGACCTGCTCGGCGGTGAACGGCACGCCGCTGTCCGAGGAGTTGCCGACCTTGACCCGGTAGTAGTCGGACGCCGGCACGTCCGGGACGGAGTACGTGAACACGCACGCGTCGGCGTAGCCCGAGCTGTAGCTGGTCGAGTTGGTGGCGACGCCACTGCTCAGCGAGCCGGTACCGACGAGGGCACCGGTGGCGTCGTAGACCGACACCGAGCCACCCGGGGTCAGGAAGTCGAACGCGCCCTTCCCCTCGCACGAGGTGCCGGCCGCCGTGCCGACGCGCGCGATCACCGGGCCTGCGCCGCGTCCCGTCGACGCGGACCCGCCCACCGCCCCGATCGCCTTCCGCGGCCCCGACGGTCGCTGGTGGGCGTGAGCGCGGCCGGTCAGGCGGCCTGCTCGCGCGCCAGGGCGACGAACGTGGTCGCGGCCGGGCCCAGGTCGTCGTCGCGACGCAGGACGAGGTAGAGGCAGCGCTCGATCGGGTCGCCCTCCAGCCGCGCCTCGTGCACGTCGTCCCGGGCGTGGCGGGCCAGCGCCCACGAGCTGATGACACCGACGCCCTCGCCCGCGGCGACGGCGGCGAGCACACCCTCGTTGGTGTCGCGGATCGTCCAGCGCTGGTCGGTGATCAGCGGCGTGCCCCGGGCGGCGAGCGCGTCGGTGAACGAGCGTCGGGTGCCCGAGCCCTCCTCGCGCTCGACGAGCGGCGTCGCGGCGAGCGCGGCGACGGTCACCGACGCCGACCCGTCGAACTCGTGGCCGGCGGGGACCGCGAGGACGATCTCGTCGGCGCCGATCACGAGGGCGTCGAGGTCGTCGTCGTCCGGCTCCGCGCCGGCGAACCCGACCTCGGCGCTCCCGTCGCGCAGCGCCGCGAACACCCCCGCGGAGTCGGTGACCACCGTGTCCACGGTGAACTCGGGGTGCTCGGCGGTGAAGGTCTCGGCGATGTCGGGCACGAGGAACTCGCCGGGGATGCTGCTGGCCGCGACGGCCACGGCCGTGGCGGCGGCGTACGGGTCCTCGTCCGGGTCGGTCACAGGTGCTCCTCGGTCGGTTCCGGTGCGGGCCGCTGCGGCGTACCCGGCCCGGCGTCCCGGCACCCGCGCCCCTCGTCCTCCTTCCGCGCCACCGTTCGAGCTGCGACGATGCTCCATCCGGCCCAGGGGGAGGCGCCGATGGACCTCGACGACCTCGACGCGCTGCTCGCGGACGCCCGCGACGTGCTGCGGGTGGAGACGCTCGACGCGTACGCGGTGCGCGCGGACGGCGGCGACGTCGACCGCTACCTGCGCGGCGACCCGCCCGCGTCCGCCACACCGCCGCCGTGGGTGGAGGCCGTCGGGGACGCCGTGGCCCGTGGGGGCCGACGACGCCGGCTGCGCGTCGTGCCGCGCCCGGTGCCGTACTACGTGCGGTTCTCCTGCGCGTGGCGGTACTCCGCGACGACCGCGCTCGGCGAGGAGGTCGCCGTGCTCGACCAGCGCCGGGATCCCGCGGCGTTCGCCTGGGCCCGGTCGCTCGGCGACCTGTACCGGGTCGACGACCGCACCGTCTTCCTCGAGCACGACGCGCTCGGCCGCCTCGTGCGCGCCTTCGAGCCCGCCGCCGACGCGGACGCCACGACGTGGCTCCCGCTCGCCGACCAGTGGCAGGTCGCCGAGCCGTTCACGCCGTGGTGGACGGCGGAGTCCGCGCGGTGGCTACTCGTCCTCGGCGCGGAAGTCGTCGGGCGTCGCCTCGGCGAGCTCGCGGCGCAGCCGCTCGACCTCGGTCTCCACGTCCGCCGTCGCCGGTCCCGCCGCCTCGTCGGGGGCGTCCTCCGGGCCGCCCACGGTGGCCACGGCGCCGGCCGGCAGCGCGGCCTCGGCGAGGACGTCCTCCGCGGCGTCGATCGGGCAGCCCTGGTGCACCGCGAGGGTGACCGCGTCGCTGGCCCGCGCCGACACGGTGCGGGCGCTCCCGTCGGCGGTGGTCAGGTCGAGCTCGGCGTGGAACTGCCCGGCGACCAGGGCCGTGAGCCGCACGCGCTCCAGCTGCGCGCCGAACGCCTCGACGGCGTCGAGCAGCAGGCGGTGGGTGAGCGGGCGGGGCAGCGTCGCGGCGACCTCGGCGGCCGCGAGCGCGGTGGCCTCGGGCGCGCCGATCCAGATCGCGAGATAGCGCCGCGACCCGTCGCGCTCGCGCAGCAGCAGGATCGGGTCCTCGCTGCCCTGCTCCTGCCCGACACCGGCGACCTCGACCTCAGCCATGTCCCCATCCTGCGCCGAGGACGCGGATCGGTCGACCCGGGGTCATCGGGCGGAGGCGATCCCCGCGGCGAGCCGGGTGACCCCGGTGCGGGTCACCTCGACGGCGGCGATGCAGGCCCCCGGGTCGGCGGGCGCGACCCCGGCGGGGCACCCGGCCCGGAGGAACTGTGCGTGCCCGGCCTCGACGGCGGCCGCGGGGTCGGTGATCTCGGGGTTCGCGGGGCGCGCACCGGCCGCCGCGGTGGCGACGTTGCGGACCTCCTCCTCCCAGCGACCGCACACCGGCCACTGCCGCGCGAGGTCCCGCGTGGTGTAGCACGGGTCCTGCTGGACCAGCGCGAGCTTCGTGCGCGCCGCCTCCAGCGACCCGTCGGGGCGAGCGGGGGGCGCCGAGGTGCCCTCGGTGGACGACGTCGAGCAGGCCCCGAGGGCGGCGAGCAGCACCGCCACCAGCACGCCGACCAGCCGGAGCCGTGCCCTGCGCCCGTCCACCGCGTCACGGTCGCAGGGCGGCAGAGGCCCCGCCACCGGGGCGGGCACCCTACGCACATGGACCGGGGCGTCGTCGTCACGACGAGCAAGTCGCCGTCCGGGGTGCTCCGCGAGCGGGCGCACGGGCTCGCCGCGACCTGGGACCTGCCCGTCGTCGAGCGGCACCGCGGCTCGGTCGCGACGGCCCGCGGGACGGCGGCGACCGTGCTCGTGTGCACCGAGGAGGGGCTGGTCGCCGAGACGGCGGGAGGGCGCCTCGCGTTCCACCAGGGCACCGCGGCGAAGCGCCTGCGCACGCTGCGCCACGGCGGCACCGACCCCCTGATCCGGGCCGGCGGGCTGCGTCCCGGCGACCGGGTCCTCGACGCCACCCTCGGCCTCGGGCGCGACGCCCTCGTCGCGGCGTGGGCGGTGGGCGCGGACGGCGAGGTGCTCGGCGTCGAGGCCGACCTCGTCCTCGCCGTCCTCGCCGACGACGGGTTCGCGGGATCGGTGCCGCGCCCCGGGTCGGCGCCCGTGCGGGTGCGCCACGGCGACTCCCGGCAGGTGCTCGCGGCCGCGGCCGCCGTCGGCGAGCGCGTCGACGTCGTCCTGCTCGACCCCATGTTCACCGACCCACGGGCCAGCGACCACGGCTTCGCCCTCGCCCGGGACCACACGGTGCCGACGCCGCTGACCCCGGAGTGGGTCGAGCTCGCGCGCGCCGTGGCCCGCCGGAGCGTGGTGGTCACCGCCGAGAGGGCGCGGCCGTGGTTCCCCGACGTCGGGCTCGAGCGGCTGGAGGGGACGCGGTCGGGCCGGTGGTTCCACGCCACCGGCGGCGCTCAGGACGCCGCGGACGGCGGGTAGTCGGTGGGGCGCCCGAGGTGCTCGACGGCGTCGACCTCGGCGAGGCGGCGGTGCAGCGTCTCGCGCACCGAGTCGAACGCGCTCGCCCCGAGCGGCAGGCGCAGCGGCGGGTCGTCGAGGTCGACGACGCCCTCGACCGCCTGCGCGGCGCGCTCGGGGTCGCCGGGCTGCGTGCCGTGCAGCGCCGCGAACTTCGCGCGCGACGTCCCCAGCACGTCGTCGTACGCCGCCATCGGCTCGGCGCGGGCGGGCGAGCGGCCGGCGAAGTCGGTGCGGAACGGACCCGGCTCGATCATCGTGACCGCGATGCCCAGCGGCGCGACCTCGGCCGCGAGCCCCTCGGACATGCCCTCCAACGCGAACTTCGATGCGGAGTACACCGAGCCGCCGAGCGCCGAGCGCACACCCGCGAGCGACGACATCTGGATCACGTGGCCCGAGCCCTGCGCGCGCATCACGGGCAGTACCGCACGCGTCACGGCGAAGGCGCCGAACACGTTGACCTCGAACTGGTCGCGGATCTGCTCGTCGGTGAACTCCTCGAACGCCCCGCGGCTGCCGTAGCCGGCGTTGTTGACGACGACGTCGATCCGGCCGAACGCGCCCACCACCTCGTCGACGGCCGCCTGCACGGCGGCCGGGTCGGTGACGTCGAGCGGGACGGCGATCGCCCGCCCGGGAGCCGCGAGGTCGGCGACGTCGTCGACGCGCCGGGCCGTCGCGACGAGCCGGTCACCCCGCGCCAGCACGGCCCGGGCGATCGCCCGCCCGAACCCCGTGCTCGTCCCGGTGACCAGCCAGACCCGTGACACGTGCCCACCTCCTGCTCGACAGGGTCCACCGTACGGACGGGCCCGCTCAGCCCATCCGCACGACCTCGGACGTGCCGAACCGCTGCGCGACGAGGTGCTTCACCCCGCGCGGGAAGTCCTGCTCCGACGCGACGTGCGCGGCGGCGAGGCCCCGCTGGGCGTCGGCGTCGCCGGCGAAGGCGGCGACGCAGCGCTCCGGCTCGGCGTTGGCGAGCGCGAGGATCGCCCCGGCGCCCCCGAGCAGGCCGGTCTGGAGCAGCAGCGCCGAGGAGCCGGTCCACACCGGCCCGTCGTAGGCGTCGAGGGTGGCGAGCAGGCGGGTGGGGTCGCCCGACGAGTCCTTCACCCCCGCCACCGGCAGGGTCGGCAGGACCTCCAGCGGGATGCCGGGCGGGGCGACGGCCGGGAAGTGGTAGGCGAGGACCGGTACGTCACCGGCGGCGTCGGCCACCGCCCGGTAGTAGCCAGTGGGGTCGGCGAGGCCGCGGGGCGAGCGGGCGATCACCGCGTCGACGCCGGTGTCGCGGGCCGCCGCGGTGAGCCGGGCCGCCTGGTGCGCCGACGCGGCCCCCGTGCCCCCGACCAGCACGGTGCCGGGCACCGCGGCGCGCACCGAGGCGAAGAGGCGCAGGCGCTCGTCGTCGTCGAGCGCGTCGACCTCGCCGGTGGTGCCGGCGGCGACGATCGCGGTCGCGCCGAGCTCGACCAGCTGCGCGGCGAGCTTCCCGGTGGCGTCGTGGTCGATCTGCCGGTCGTCGTCGAACAGCGTCACCAGGGCGACGCCGACGCCGGTGAAGACGGGCGCGGACGGCTCGCTCACGGTGTCCTCCTCTGGCTAGAGCGACGGCCTCGTCGACCCGGGCGGACGGCCGGGCCCGGAGGACTCGACGCGATCGCCACCATAGGTCGGGCCGGGCCCCCGGCCCCAGGGCGCTGCGGGGGGCGCCGCGGGCGGTGTCGGCGGCGCCGGTGGACGCCACGACGGCCAGGCGATCACCACGGCCATCGCGAGG